>CAZALL010000232.1:0-2568 GCA_964485955.1 uncultured Treponema sp.
TTTGTGAAGATTTAATTAAAGGAAATAAGACTTTTATTAAAATTGAAGAAGATTTAGAAAAATATTAAAATTTCATACAGGAGTGTGTAATAAAAACTTTGATAGGGGAGTAATGAAATGAAATTTAAATTAAGTGATTTTTTACAGTTGGACACAAAAAGTTTGTTTGCTGTAAACGGAGGAAGTGACTGCAGTGGTTCTTCAAGTTCTTATGCAAGTTCCGAAAGTTCTTCTGGTGGAAGTGAGTCATCAGGTGACGGAGGTTCTGGTGGTGGCGGAAGTTCTGTAACAACTATTTATAGTTCTCATTCAAATTCTAACGCTGCCTCATCAGGTGGAGGTTCGTGCAGCAGTTTTCTAAAAAACAGTGATGGTACTTACAAAACTGATTTTACAAGCACAGCAACTACTAAAAATCCCGTAACGCAGCCTTCTAATCCAGAAAATACAAGTCCAAGTGTCGGTGGACTTTGTAGCGGTTCTGGCGGTGGAACAAAAGAAAGTAAAGAAAATTCTATTTCCTTAGAGGCATCGGATATTTCTGATACTAAAGTATTAGAAGATTCAGTTAATGAAAATTTAGTAATATCTAGAAACGATATTATTTTAGACATAAAAGAAAGTATTGATAACAATATAGGTAAGAAGTATAACGAAAATGGTAACGGCTATAAATGCGATAATTGTGTTGAACAGGTTATTGATGATGCGGGTTATGATTCTTCAAAATATTTATCAGCTGGAGATTCTTCAAATACAGTAAAGGAACATATTGATGCACTTACAAATTCTGTTGATGAATATACAACTTCTGTGCCAACAAAAAATGGTGTTTATGTGGTGTTTATGGGTGATGGAACTTTTTCAAATGGTAACCATGCGGATGAACATTGTGCATTATATGTAGTTGAAAATGGATGCGGAAAAGTATGGGATAATTCAAGCGGAAATTTATTGAATGAATCTGGAGGCAACATCGCTTCATCAAATATAGATGAGTATACTCCTTATAAAAGTTTTTATTTTCAGGAGATAACAAAGTGATGAGCATAAAAAGACTTTATTGTGTTTGCCTATATGTTTTATTTTTTAATTCATTTTTTTATTCTACTGAAGGTATAAAGAAAATTTTATTTCAGGGAAAATCTTATGTTTTTGATGCTGAATTGAATTTAATTGAAGGACCAAAATCATATGTTGGGATTACAGAAAATAATGATTACATTCTCAGTGCAGACAGAAGCGACTGTAAGCTTTGTGTGAAAAATAAAAAAGGGAAAATTTTATATTATACTGAAAATATAAATATGCCTTTGTTTCAATTATCTTCTTTAGATGATTCACTTATATTGATTCATCCTTTTAGTGGAAGTGAATTTATTTTAAATTGTAAAACAAAACAATTAATTTCGCTTCAAAACGAACTTGTGTCACATTCAAAAAGTAGAAAGTTTAATGCAAATTACATAGCCTTGCAGGACGGAAAAATATTTTCCTTAAAGGAAAAAAGAATAATTAAAAATGATGCTTATATAAAAATCTATCCATTTTACGGTGATAAGGCTGTCGTGTTTACGGGTTCAAATTATTCTATTTGGGATCAGAAAAAAAATTGCATAGGTCAAAAATATAATGAAGCAGGTGAATATTTTTCTGATGACCTGTTGCCTGTAAGATTTCAGAATGGAAAAACTGCTTTTATAAATACAGATGCACAGATTGTTTTTTATATTGATTTAGTTTCATTTGATCCAGGACCTAGAGAAAGTCCGACTTTAAAATATTATTTTGAAAACGGAGTATGCTGTGTTAATACTGTTTTAAATGGCTGGGTAATTATAAATGACAAGGGAAAAATAATAAAAAAAATGCAAAATTTGCTTCCTGCTAAAAATCAAAATTATTCGCAAGGTTTACTGGCAGTTTATGATGGTGAAAAATATGGTTATTTAAACTCTAAAGGTGAGTGTGGATTTCCTTGTATTTTTTCAAGTGCAAGTGCTTTTGAAAACGGCTGTGCCCAGGTTGTATATAAAGAAAAAGATGCATTGCTTTTTAAAGACGGCAGACTATATTTTTGTGAAGATTTAATTAAAGGAAATAAGACTTTTATTAAAATTGAAGAAGATTTAGAAAAATATTAAAATTTCATACAGGAGTGTGTAATAAAAACTTTGATAGGGGAGTAATGAAATGAAATTTAAATTAAGTGATTTTTTACAGTTGGACACAAAAAGTTTGTTTGCTGTAAACGGAGGAAGTGACTGCAGTGGTTCTTCAAGTTCTTATGCAAGTTCCGAAAGTTCTTCTGGTGGAAGTGAGTCATCAGGTGACGGAGGTTCTGGTGGTGGCGGAAGTTCTGTAACAACTATTTATAGTTCTCATTCAAATTCTAACGCTGCCTCATCAGGTGGAGGTTCGTGCAGCAGTTTTCTAAAAAACAGTGATGGTACTTACAAAACTGATTTTACAAGCACAGCAACTACTAAAAATCCCGTAACGCAGCCTTCTAATCCAGAAAATACAAGTCCAAGTGTCGGTGGACTTTGTAGCGGTTCTGGCGGTGGA
>CAZALL010000233.1:0-2550 GCA_964485955.1 uncultured Treponema sp.
CAGCAAGAATTACTCCAAGAGCAGTTCCACCATATGCAACTAAATCCATTACACTTACAGAATTTAATTGCATGATAAGAATACGCATTGTAATTTTTCTAAAACTTTCTGCTTCATCGTCAAGTTTTTTTGCGTAGTATTTATCACTGTCATAAATTTTTAATGTAGTCAGAGCCTGCATGCATTCAAGAAAAGAGTCTCCCATTTGTGTATATTTGCCCCAGTATTTTGAAAGAAGTTTTTTTGCAAATTTCTGTACGGCAACTATTGCAAGAGGTATAAGTGGAACACATACAAGAAGAATTAGTGCACATTTAAAACTAAAAGGGCAGATAATTAAAAAAAGTGTAAGAGGTGCTAAGAGTGCGTAAAAAAATTGAGGTATATATTTACCAAAATAAATTTCAAGCTGATCAACACCTTCTGTGGTAAGTTGAGTTATTTCGCCTGAAGTAAAATCTTTTGTATATGAAGAACCAAGAGATATTAATTTTTCAAAAATTAAATTCCTTAAGTTTGATTTTACATGACTTGATGCTTTAAAAGAAATATTGCTGTTTATGTAAGAAAGTATGGCTCTTATTATCAAAGCGAGAATAAGTACTCCTAATAAAATAAGAGCCTTTCCTAAAATTAAATTTTTCTGTGCTTTAAGGTTAACAAGTCCGCCAAGTGAAGTTTCTACCAGAGTCTGTAAAAAAGAAGTTGCAGTAAACATTACAAGTACATTTGCAAGAAGCATAATCCACTGGCACAAAACCATTGCCATAACAAGAGGCATTTTGTCTTTAAATAAATGCAGGAGTTTTTTATTGAACATTTTGATTTCCTTTTTTTTAGCGATATGTTTATTTTTAATTGTTACTGCAAGATGTTTTATTGCGGCAAGAGGATGATAAAAAATCATTCGGGGACCTGAATAACGCATAACTTCTACAATAAATTTTTATCATAATTGAAAATAATTTTTTTTCGTTATTCCGCTTTTTTTCTATCTTATCTTCTGTAAGTATTTTTTTATTCATTTAATTCCTTTTTATTTTGCTGCTGAATAATTGTATTTATTTTTTGACTTATTTCAATATGTGATGAGTGCTGACATGTATAATAGTGTTTATAAAAAATATTTTTATCTTGAGGGACATTTTTTTTTGCTGTATAATTTTTGAACTATGAAAAGAAAATTATATTTACTGTCAGTTTTTTTATTGCTTTCTTCAAATTTTATTTTTGCAAAAGAAGAAAGTCAGGCTTTGGTTAATGAAAAATCTTTAATTACATGGGGCGGAGATCATTCCTTTTCCATGGGCTTAAAATATGCAGGTAAGGGACTTCGAGTTCAGGGAATTGGTCTTGCAGTAGCCTTAGAACAGCAGATTTCAAATTTTTTATCAATTAAATTAAATGCAAATCCCTCTTTAACCTATACTTTTGGTACAGGAGTTGCAACTTTTTCCTATGATGCAAAATTTGATGCATACTTTTATCCTTTTTTTAACGGAATGGATAAATTGTATTTAGGTGCCTCTGGTGGAATTAACTGGTATAATTATTTTGGAAGTGGCGTAGAAGATGGTCATACTTTTGACGTAATTTATTCAATAGCACCAATTGTTGGCTGGCGACAGGATTTCTGCGGTTTTCTGGAATTTGATGTTTTTGGTGGCTGGCGTTTTGTATTTAATGAAGGTTCAGAAGATTTACCTGAGTATGTTCTTTATTCAACAAAGGCAGGTCCTGAATACGGTTTTAAATTTAAGTTTAAATTTGGTTCATTTATAAAATGGTATGCCCAGAAAAAAATTGAAAAGGTAAGTAATAAATTCTTAAAAAAATAAACTGAATGCTTTGTTTACAAACAGATCTAGACCCTGAATTAAATTTACGGAGACAAGTGCAGAATTTCGGAAAAAACAGTGATTTGCACAGCAAATCACAAATCCGTGTGATAATAATATAGCCACTCTAGTTTGACATAATGCAAAAGTAATTTCAACATCTGCAAAAAAAATCACACGGATTTGCAGATTTCTACGAAATCTGCTGACAAAAATATTTTTCTCCTAAATTGCAATAACAAGTTGAACCAAGTCATTTGTTAGGCAGTTTTTCTGTATATATTATTCAGTTCTTCTTCAAAAAGTTGAGCTGGAGTTTTATAGCCTAAAAGTTTTCTGGGAAGATTCTTCATCCAGTATTCAAGATCTTCCAATTCATAAACAGAATAATCATCTATCTTCCTGCTTTTAGGGATTACCCTTCTAATCATTCTGTTATGACGTTCATTAGTTCAGCATTTTTTTATGACAGATTCTGAAGCAAGCACAGAATTACGGAGACAAGTGCAGAATTTCGGAAAAAACAGTGATTTGCACAGCAAATCACAAATCCGTGTGATATAAAAAATATTTTCTTACCTAAATTAATATAGAACTATTCCATAATATTTTATCTTTTGTTATAATTTTTTGTAATTTGTTATACTGTTAATCTTCTTATGGCAGAACAACAATTATTTTTTTTGAAAGGATGAGTCTTATGAAAAAAAAC
>CAZALL010000234.1:0-2487 GCA_964485955.1 uncultured Treponema sp.
TCTTCCCTTTCATTGTCCATTTTTAAGAACAAAATATATGTAAGCTGTGTGATGTAGTCTGTAAATCCTACTCCGGCGGAACTTAAGACATTTGCCATGTTCCATACTTTTTTTGTTAAGCTTACTTCCGATTTCTGTGTTGTTTCCTTTGATTTTGCCATTTTATGCTGCCTTAGATGTGTAGTCTCTCAGTACAAAGCCTGAAAGTTTTGATAATTCTGTATTTACGTTTTCTTTTCCGAATGTCTGAACAAGACCGACTGCATAGCTTGAACCAAGTCCGTTAAAAATATCTGCCTGTTCAACTGCACCATTTTGAACGATATATTCTGCCACAACTTCCATAAGTTTAAGCTGGTCATCGTTTAATTTGCGGTTTTGTGGGTTTATGTAAAGGTTGAATCCTCGCCTCCATCCTCTAAAAAGTGAAGTCAAAGTTTTTGTTTTTTTGTAAACATAACGGGCAATCTGAATAAGATTTGTAAGTGCTTCCAGTTCATTTTTAGATTCCAAAGGCACTACAGAGTTATCTGCTTTTACTACCTTGTAATTCTGCCAGATGTAACCTGGTTTATACATTCTGTTTGCTTTTAAAAGATTTGACTGTAAATCTTCTAGCATTTTGTGAGTAATTGGAATATCTTTTTCGTTATAGATTATTCTTAATGCTTCAATTTTATCTTTGTTTTCGTCCATATATTTTTCAAATGTCTGAATATATGTTTCTGATTCTTCCTTGCTGAACCCTGTATATGTAAGTTCATCTTCGCCCGGCATAAGGATTTTTATAAAGCCCGCATTAATTTCCAGAATCTTCTGTCTTGCTTTTTGATTGTTGATTAATTTTGAAATGAGCTGTTTTCGTTCTGAGTTTGGTTCATTTATGTCTTTGTAAGGCGGTAAATGTTTTACCCTTGTTGGATTTTGATTTTGTTCTGCCAGAGACTGGAAAGTTACACAGTCTTCAACTTCCAGGGCTGCAATCAAATTTTCAACAAAATCTTTTAATGTTATTCCAGCAATTTCTGCCCATTCTTTTAAATCTTCTGCTTCGCCTTTGTTCTGGCATTTTGCAAGATAGTTTGAAAGAAGAGTAAGGTATTCATCAGATACATTTCCCAAAGCAAGAAGTTCCAGCAATCTTTGTAATGACGGGACTGGAAGTGTTGGCTCATCGCCACCAGGTTTAATTTGTGGCATGCTGTGTTCATGTTCTGTAACGCCAACTGCATCAATTACATAAAAACAGTCTTTGCTTGTGGCATTTGGGGTTACCAGCTGAAGGTTATCATCGCTTATACGACGGCAGCCTCGGCCTTTCATCTGTGTGTATAAAACGCTGGATGCTACATCACGCATAAAAACAACACATTCAAGCGGTTTTACATCTGTTCCCGTTGCAACAAGAGTTACGGTAACTGCAATTCGGAATTCTTTATTATTTCTGAACTGTCGGATAAGTTCGTTGGAATTTCCTGCGTTGTATGTAATTTTCTGAACAAAATCTTTTGGCAGTTTTTCATCAGGGAATTCAACTTTGAAAACTTCTTTAATCTGGTCGATTATGTCATTTGCATGACTGTCTGATTTAGCAAAAAAAAGTGTCTTTGGAATATAATTCCAGTCAGGAAAGCGGTCGGGGTAAAGCGATTTATAAATTGAATCTTTATAGGCTTTAACTACTTTATAGATTTCAGTTTTGTTTACAACTGAGCGATCCAGCTGGCTTGCGGTGTACTGCTGTTCATTTGCATTAGAAACAACTTCTTTTTTTCCTGTGAATTTTGACTGTTTATAAACTTTTTCGTTTTCTGCAATTGTTCCGCCATTTTCTGAAACTTCAGTTTTAATACGATAAACTCGTGGAGGAACATTTACGCCATCACGTACTGAATCTTCAAAAGTATAGTTTGCAACAAAATTACCATTAAAAAAAGCTTCTGCTTCTGGTGTAGGAGTAGCAGTAAGACCAATGATTTTTGCAGAATTAAAATATTTTAGAACTTGCTGCCATTTTCCATAAATTGAACGGTGACATTCATCAACAATTATGAGATCAAAGAAATCTGGAGGCAGTAAAAGTTTTCCATCAAGTTTAACTTCATCTTCTGTTTCTGAATTGTAAAGAGCATCTGCATAATCAGATTCATCATCATCATTTTCTGTTGTAAGGGTCTGGCCTGTAATTGCAGAAAATAAGCGCTGGATTGTAGAAATGACAACTTTAGCACTTTGAATTTCTTCAATGCTTTTTAGTCTCTGCACTGAATAAATTGAATTAAATACTTCGCCGCTTTCTGTAAGCTTGTATGTGGTAAATTCTCCTTCAGCCTGTTTTCCAAGATTGTTGCGGTCAACAAGAAAAAGGACTCTGCGAACTGATGTGTAAGTAAGAAAACGATAGGTAAATGTACAGGCGGTAAAGGTTTTACCGACTCCTGTTGCTAAAGAAATAAGAGCCTTGTTTTCATTATGCTTAAATGAAAG
>CAZALL010000235.1:0-2447 GCA_964485955.1 uncultured Treponema sp.
TTCTTCATCAATATTTACACCGCTTATACTGTCACGTAAATTACGAAGGTCTTCCATAATTTTATTCTGACTTAAAAGCATGTGTTCAGCCTGCTCTCCTTTAAGGCCAACATTTGTAACTGCATCTGCAAAGTAGTCATCAAAAGTTCTTTCACTTCCAATCATTACTTTTGTATTCCTAATTGAAGCAATTTCTACTGCAGCCCTGCCATCTCCACTTTCTGCAAAACCCTGGGCATTTACATAAGCTGCGGCAACATTTGAAGTATCCAGTTTTATAACCTGATTTACACTTATATAATCAGAAGGATTTAAAACCGGAGAAACTGCAAACTGTCTTGTTGCAAGTGAATCAACAGCATCACTTCTTGCCCAATCATAAGCACCTTCTGCTCCAGAATTCTGTAAGAGTCCTGCATAGCCTGTGAGGAACATTCCATCGTCTTCAACATGTCGAATTACAAAATCAGGATTCTGCATAGAAGAAGCAGTTGTTGCCTTAAGTACTAGAGAATTATTTCTATCAAGATAGGCTTTTACTTCTCCAGCAGAATCATTAATTCTATTTATAACTTGTTCTACTGTGTCTGTTGCCCTATAAGATACATTTACATTTCCGTCTGGACCTGAAAGTGTAATAGTTCCTTCAAGTCCCAGCTGAGCCTTAAGGTCAAGCTTATTTGTTCCTGTTAAACGGAATATATATGATGAATCAAACTGACCGTCTCCATCTCTGTCATAATTGCCATTTACGTTTTCTACAAAAGGATGTTCAACAAAAAAATCTAGACCTGTAACATTATTCTTTCCAATTGCATTGCGGTGAACATCGTTTACTAAATCTGCAAAATTCATTGTCATCGTATCAAGACTTTGAATTTCAGTACGTAAATCTACATCACGAAGTTCAATAAGTGCTCCTAACTGACCGCCTGTAAAAATTGCATCGTTTCCAGTATCATTCCATACAAGTTGACCATAACCATTATTATCAATTAAAGGAAGAATATCTATTTTGCGGGCATGACTTCCCTGCACTAAAATTTCACCATCTGTATGAACCATATATTCATCAGGATCTGTATCATCAACAGTAACATTTATTAGAGAAGAAAGTTTGTTTACCAGAAGATCCCGTCTGTCCATAAGGTCATTTGGATTGTCCCCCATTGCACGGCTTCTTACAATTTCTGCACTTAAAGAAGCAATCTGGCGGGCATAGTCATTTACCTGTTTTACAGTTGCTTCAATATCACTGTTTACCATGTCACTAATGTTACGTAAACCTGTATACTGCTGGTGAATTGAATTTGTAAGGCTTTCTCCACGAGTTACAACTGCCTGTCGTGCTGCATCACTTTCAGGGTACATTGCAAGTTCCTGCCAACTTTCCCAAAATTTATCCATATTACCACGAACAGAAATATCTGAAGGTTCATTATAAATCTGTTCTATCTGAACATAATATTTTTCTCTTGTGGACCAGTATCCTTCTCCATTTGACTGAGAAACAATTCTTCTTTCAAGAAGTTCATCTCTCACACGGGTAATTGATTCAACATCTGTTCCCTGTCCAATCATTCCGGCTGTTTCTGCACGTTCAAGATCTGGTTTATATAAAGGTTCAAACGTACGCACCATTACACGCTGGCGACTGTAACCTTCTGTATTTGCATTTGAAATATTATGACCTGCGTTTGTAATCTGTGCTGTATGAGCCTGAAGACTTCTTTTTCCGATTTCTATTGCACCAAATGAATTTGCCATAATTCTTCCTCCCTCTTAAAATACAGTGTTAAGAACAAGGCTGTTTGCCTGAGGTTTTACAATCTGACCGTAAGGAGTATAAAGTGTATTACGCTCCTGAGGCACACATTCTTCTAAAACACCTGAAATAAATTCCTGAGTTGAATCAACATATACTTTAAGTGCCTGATTTTCAATTTTACTTTTTGCAAGTTTTGTTCTTACCTGAACCAATAAAGGCTGAACCTGTGGATTAAAATAAATGTTTCTGTCATTACCTGCTGCTTTTTCCCTGTTTTCATCAAGTTCAACAAATGCATTACTGAATGCATCAAAACGTGAAATATTTGCTTCAAGTTTATTCCAGTTTCTTTGAATCACATTTTCATGAATTTCTGTCTGTTCCAAAAGCATACAGTCAAGAAGTTCATTTTGTGCACCAAGAATTTTTACAAGTAAATCCACATTATTTTCTGTTTTTTCAAAATTCATACCACTAGCCCTCATCTTTTTATCGGAATCTGATTTTTAGACTTTAGAAAAAAAAATAAAGAGTAATAAAAAATAAATTTCTCATAATATTTAAAAACTTTATCTAAAGCTATTGACACTTTTATTTAATTTTTGATATATTAAGTTTCGTCAATTAAATGGTGCCTGTAGTTCAGCGGTAGAGCGCCAGATTGTGGATCTGGTTGTCG
>CAZALL010000236.1:0-2432 GCA_964485955.1 uncultured Treponema sp.
TTTTAGGATTTTGAATCATAAGGGCTAAATGTTCGTCTTTACACACAAGGTAGGCAGCCTTAAGCTTTTTTTCTTTTGAAAGTTGCAGGCGGACAGCCTTAAGTTTATCAAAAATTACACGCTGGGCGTCGTTTGCAAGACCTGCACGGTAATCAATTTGGGCGTTTTTCTTGTAAAAAATGTGTCTGTAAACAATATTATTTGTGTTCTACGGGGCAATCATCATGTTCCGTTGAAGCACAGGCACAGGTATTTCCTGTCTTTAACATTTCTTCCATTGTGTGCCATGGTAAAACTGCACATTTTACTCTAGCAGGCATGTGACTTATGTCTTTTAGGCTTGCGGCTTCATCCAATGGTTCAAGTTCTTCATCCTTTGCATTACCTTTAATCATATTCATAAAAAGTTCTGCAAGTTTTAAAGCTTCATCCTTTGGTTTACCAATAATGTCATCGAGCATCATATCAACGCTTGCCTGACTAATGGCACAACCGCTTCCATTAAATGTTCCTTCTGTAATTATGCCTTTGTCATCAATTTTTAACTGAAGAAAAATATTATCTCCACAGCTGGGATTTACACCCTGAAGCGTAAGTGAAGGATTTTGCATTGTTCCCTTGTGACTGGGATTTAAGTTATGTTCATTTAAAATCTGCTGATATAAAGTTTTTAAGTCCATTGTAATTAATCCTTGAAGCCCATAAATTTTCTTATTCCAGAAACTTTTTCTATAAAATACAAAACTTCTTTTTCTGTATTATAAAAATAAAGACTACCTCTTGCTGTAGAACCGACATTTAAAAACTGCATTAAAGGCTGTGCACAATGATGACCTGCTCTGACTGCAATTTTATCTGTATCTAAAACACTTGCAATATCATGCGGATGAACATCATCAATCGTAAAAGTTACAATCCCACAATGCTTATAAGGATCACTGTTTCCAATCAGGTGAACATGCGGAATATTTTTCATTCCTTCAATCATAAGTTTTGCAAGTTCGTTATCATTTTTTTCAATATTATCTAATCCTATCTGATTTATATAATCTATTGCAGCAGCAAGTCCAACAGCTCCACCTGCATTAACTGTACCTGCTTCAAACTTGTGGGGAACTTCTGCATAAGTTGCACTTTCCCTTGTAACGTATTCAATCATTTCTCCACCACGAAGAAAAGGAGGCATCTGTTCAAGTAAATTAAATTTTCCGTACAAAAGACCAATTCCCATTGGTGAACATAATTTATGTCCGCTTAAAGTAAAAAAGTCACAGTCCATATCCTGGACATCAACTTTTATATGAGGTGCTGACTGTGCTCCGTCAACGACAACTACAGCCCCCCTGCCCCCGTTTCCAACTTTATGGGCATAAAAAGCCATTTCTTTTACAGGATTTGTAATTCCAAAAACATTACTTACATGTGCAATAGCCAGAAGTTTTGTCTTAGAAGTAATTTTTGTTTTATATTCCTCTTCACTTATAATTCCTTGTAGAGAACATTCTAAAAAAATTAACTTTGCTTTTTTTGCCTGACAAACCATCTGCCATGGTAAAAGATTTGAATGATGTTCCATAACAGAAACTACTATTTCATCATCTTCATTTATATTGGCCATAGCCCAACTGTATGCAATTAAATTAAGACTTTCTGTAGCATTGCGGGTAAAAATTATTTCTTCATCTTTTTTTGCATTAATAAATTTTGCTGCTGTGTGACGGGCATTTTCATATAAATCAGTTGCCTTTATGCTAAGTTCATAAAGACCCCTCAAAGGATTTGCATTAGATTCCTTATAATAATTTTCTACAGCATCAAGTACACATTGAGGTTTTTGAGTTGTAGCAGCGTTATCAAAATAAACAAGAGACTGTCTGTCTATAAGAGGAAAATCTTTTCGTACACTTTCACCTAAAGTCATTAAAATGCCTCATCAAGATATTTTTTAATTTCTTTTATTAATTGTTCATCCTTTATTTTTTTAGCAACATTCATTATTTTTGCTTTTGTTAAAATCTTTTCTGCTGTTTTTTCATCTACACCACGGCTCTGCATGTAAAAAAGCATACTCTGGCTAAGTTTACCAATTGACGCACCGTGACTTCCTTCAACAGCTTCTTCGTCACACAAAATTACAGGAAGACTTTTATTTACAACTAAAGGATTTAACAAAAGAACATCTTCTCTTTCATCTCCTTTAGAATCTTTACAGCCCTTTACAAAATCAATTGTACCGCGCCAGGTCTTTTGCCCGTTTGAATTTACAACACCTTTTACATTCATAAAACTCTGTGTCTGCTTACCTGTATGACGGGCAACGTAATTTATATCAAGCACCTGATCCTTATCTGTTACGTAAGCTAAATCATTGTCAGTAAATGCCTTAAGACCTAAAAGATTTATATAATTTCCAGTAATTGTTTTTGGTTCTA
>CAZALL010000237.1:0-2407 GCA_964485955.1 uncultured Treponema sp.
AATGGCTGCATGACTTAATGTGTCTTTTTTTTCGTTTTTTTGTGTTTTCTTTTCCATAATTAATTCTTACTCAACCAGTTTTTTATACCTGTAAATACATCATCATCAATATCGTGTTCAATACGACAGGCATTTTCTTCAGCCTGTTCTACAGAAACACCAGCTATCTTAACAAGCAGTTTAGTTAAAGTTTCATGGCGGTTTAACACGGCACCAGCGGCAGACTTACCTTTGTCTGTAAGCAAAAGAGCTCCACCGTCACCAACTTCAATATAGCCTTTTTCTTCAAGAATACCCATTGCCCTGCTGACACTTGGTTTGGAAACACCTAGTTTTTTGGCAACATCAACAGAACGTGCAAAACCTTTTTCCTGTTGCAACATTAAAATTGCTTCAATGTAGTCTTCACCAGATTCATAAAGTTCACTCATGTTTTACTCCTATAAACACCACGTTCTGCAGGTATACTAAAAAAAAATTAATCCATCATTTCTTTAGAAAGTTCAAGAATCATATTGTATACAGGTTTTCCGCCCGGAACCATTGGTAAAACCATTTCATTCTTATCCACTTTTGCATCAATAACAGCTGCTTTGCCAGACTTAAATGCTTCATCAAAGACTTTTGCGCATTCTTTTGCATTCTTTGCACGGTATCCCTTAATACCATAAGATTCTGCAAGTTTTACCCAGTCAGGTCCAAAATCAAGTGTTGTCTGACTAAAGCGCTTGCCGTAAAAAAGACGCTGCCACATGCGGACATTACCTAAGGCATTATTATTTTCTACTACAATCACAATAGGAAGATTATAATGACTTATTGTTGCAAGTTCATTACAGTTCATTCTAAAAGAACCATCGCCTGCAATATGAACAACACGGCTTCCAGTCTTAGAAAGAGAAATTCCAATAGCAGCCCCAGTTCCATATCCCATAGTTCCAAGACCGCCTGAAGTTACAAAACGTCTCTTTTTTCCAAAAGGATAAAATTGTGCAGTCCACATCTGATGCTGACCAACTTCTGTTGTAATAAAACAGTCATCACCTACAACTTCATGAATATGTTCACAGATAAATTTAGGATTAATTGAATCAGACGGATTTTTGTCATAGCATGAAGGATATGTTTTTTTCCATTCATTTACCTGCTTTATCCAATCCTTATGTTCTTTTTTTTCTACCAGCGGAAGAAGTTTTTTAAGGACATCTTTTACATCTCCAACAATACTTGCGTCAGTCTGTATATTTTTATTGATTTCTGCAGGATCAATGTCAATATGTAAAATCTTAGCCTTTTTTGCAAATTCCGAAGAATCACCGTAAACTCGATCAGAAAAACGTGCACCTAATGCAATAACAAGATCTGCTTCTGTAATTGCCATATTACTTGCATATGTTCCATGCATTCCGACCATCCAGGTACAAAGAGGATGACTTGAAGGCATAAGATCACGTCCCATCAGTGATTCACTTACAGGAATAGAAGCTTTTTCTGCAAACTTCAAAAGTTCTTCTTCTGCCCCGGAAATTTTAACTCCGCCACCAGCGTAAATTACAGGACGTTCACTATTATTTATTAACTGTGCAGCTTTTTTAATATCATTTTCAGCTGCTAAAGGAACAGTTACAGCCCTCTTAAACTTTGTGCCATTTAAAGCCTCTAAGGCAAGTTCATCAGGATTTTTACAAGGCTCAAAATCATAAAGAACATTAAGTGCTGTTACATCCTTTAAAATATCAATTAAAACAGGACCCGGGCGACCAGACTTTGCAATTAAAAATGCTTCACGAATTGTCTGTGCCAAATCTTTTATATCTTTTACCAGAAAATTATGTTTTGTAATAGGCATTGTAACACCAGTAATATCAATTTCCTGAAAAGAATCACGACCTAAAAGTGCTTTGCCTACATTACATGTAATTGCGACAATCGGAATTGAATCCATATAAGCTGTTGCAATTCCCGTAACTAAATTAGTAGCTCCTGGACCTGAAGTTGCCATACACACACCAACTTTTCCAGTTGCACGGGCATAACCGTCAGCCGCATGACTTGCTCCCTGTTCATGAGCAGTTAAAATATGCTTTATTCTATCTGAATTTTTATAAAGTTCATCGTAAATATTTAATATACATCCGCCAGGGTAACCAAAAACTGTATCAACTCCCTGTTCTATAAGACATTCAATTACAATCTGAGAACCGTTAATTTTCATTTTTTCCTCTGTAAATTAAATAGCGTTTTGCATTATACATTTTTTTTTATACGCTTTCAATCAGCATATGATTTTTGATTTTTTAAATTTCACTTCGCTCTTGTAGGGTAAAAAAAACAGTCACCCTGAACTCGATTCAGAGTGACAATTCGCCATGACAGATTTTTTCTATTCTAGGATAGCACCCTTGTC
>CAZALL010000238.1:0-2386 GCA_964485955.1 uncultured Treponema sp.
AGATTCAATTCTTTCTTCACTTGGAGGACAGACAGGTTTAACTTTGTGTATGGAACTGGCAAAATCTGGTTTCTTAAAGGAACATAATGTTCGCCTGCTTGGTGCAAAACCAGAAACAATCGACAAGGCAGAAGACCGCCAGATGTTTAAGGATACAATGCAGGCTATTGGAGAGCCTTGTATTCCGTCCAAGGTAGTTACAACTTATGAAGATGCCCTTGATTTTGTAAATAAAGAGATAGGTTACCCGGCAATTATTCGTCCTGCCTTTACTTTGGGTGGAACTGGTGGCGGTATCGCAAATAACGAAGCTGAATTTGATGAAATTGCCCATAATGGTCTTCATCGTTCTCCTATTCATCAGATTCTTGTAGAAAAATGTATTTCCGGTTGGAAAGAAATTGAATTTGAAGTAATGCGTGATCACAGCGGTAACGTTCTTACAGTTTGTTCAATGGAAAACTTTGACCCGGTAGGTGTTCATACAGGAGATTCTATTGTAATTGCTCCGGCTGTAACTTTATCAGATAAAGAATATCAGATGCTCCGAACGGCGTCTCTTAATATAATTTCTTCTTTAGGAATGGAAGGTGGCTGTAACTGTCAGTTTGCCCTTAATCCAGAAACATTTGAATATGCAGTTATTGAAGTTAACCCGCGCGTTTCTCGTTCTTCGGCTCTGGCTTCTAAGGCTACGGGTTATCCTATTGCCAAAGTTGCAACTCTTATTGCGATTGGCTATAACCTTGATGAAATCCCAAACTTTGTAACAAAGAAAACTGCAGCCTGCTTTGAACCGGTTTTAGATTATGTTGTTGTAAAAATGCCAAAGTTCCCGTTTGATAAATTTGTTTATGCTTCAAGAAAACTTGGTACTCAGATGAAGGCTACTGGTGAAGTTATGTCTATTGGACGTACTTTTGAAGAAGCATTGATGAAGGCTGCCCGTGGAGCAGAAATTGGTGTTACTTCGTTAAATCTTAAGACTTTTGCCTGTGAAAGTGATGAAAAAATTGTTGAGCGTGTTGGTCAGTGTACAGACCAGAGGCTTTTTGCAATTTTCCAGGCACTTAAGCGTGGTCTTATGACGGTTGAGCAGATTCATAAAGTTACCATGATTGATGAATGGTTCTTAAATAAAATAATGAATCTGATTGATATGGAAGATATGTTCCAGATGATAAAAGAAGGAGCAGAACTTTCAGAAAATACAAAAGCTTCGCTTACACAGGAAATTTATCTTGAAGCTAAAAAACTTGGTTATCCTGACAAGGTAATTGAAGAACTTACAGGCTGTAAAATAGAAGGATGTTCTGGCGTAATTGAACATGACAAATCTGTAAATGCTACTGCAAAAACTATTGAAGCTCAGAATGAAAAACTTGCAAAATTAAGGGCTAAAGGTGAAGTAACCCATATTTCTTCTTCATTTAAAATGGTAGATACCTGTGCCGGTGAATTTAATGCAGAAACACCTTACTTTTACGCAGGCTACGACAGTACAAATGAAGCTGAAATTTTCCTTAACGAAATGGAAGCAAAAAAGAAGCGCAGTTCAAAGGGAACAATTATTGTTTTAGGTTCAGGGCCTATCCGTATTGGACAGGGAATTGAATTTGACTATGCTTCAGTTCAGTGTGTATGGTCACTTAAAAAGTTAGGCTATGAAGTTGCAATTATCAATAATAATCCTGAAACTGTTTCAACAGACTTTGACACAGCAGACAGACTTTATTTTGAACCTCTTACTCCAGAAGATGTAATGGGTGTTATCAATACGGAAAAACCTATTGGCGTTGTAGTTGCATTTGGTGGACAGACAGCAATTAAACTTACAAAATTCCTTGACCAGCAGGGTATCCGTATTCTTGGAACTTCGGCAGATTCTATTGACCTTGCAGAAGACCGTGAGCGTTTTGAAGAATTATGTGAAAAACTTAATATTAATCGTCCTAAGGGTCTTACAATCTTTACTGAAGAAGAAGCACTTAATGCCGCAAACAAATTAGGCTATCCTGTTCTTTTAAGACCAAGTTATGTTCTTGGCGGACAGAATATGATTATTGCCTTTAATGATGACGATGTTAAGGAATATATGAAAATTATTCTTGCCCAAAAAATAGAAAATCCTGTTTTGATTGACCAATACATGATGGGTACAGAGCTTGAAGTAGATGCAATCTGTGATGGAAAAGATATTCTTATTCCGGGAATTATGGAGCATATTGAAAGAACTGGTATTCATTCAGGAGATTCAATTGCTGTTTATCCAAGCTGGAATTTAAATGATATTCTTCGCGAAAAAATTATAAATCAAAGTCGTGAGTTAGCTCTTGCTTTGGGAACAAAAGGTCTTGTAAACATTCAGTACCTTATTTACAACAAC
>CAZALL010000239.1:0-2377 GCA_964485955.1 uncultured Treponema sp.
CATTAAGACAGTCTTTTTTTTATTTACTTATATTTTTTATTTAGCGATGTATTTTATTTAGATTCCTAACAAATCTGCATAAGCTTTTAATGCACCGTCTGTGTCGTGAGCAAGAACTTTTTTTGCAAGTTTTTTACCTAACTGAACACCTTCCTGATCAAAACTGTTTACATTCCAGATAAAGCCCTGGAACATAATTTTATTTTCATAATGGGCAAGAAGAGCTCCTACAGTTTTTGGATTAACCTGTTCACCGTAGATAATTGAAGAAGGCCTTTCTCCTGCAAAAGATTTATTTGGATCTGCATCTGATTTGCCGCATGCAAATGCCATAATCTGTGCTGTAACGTTTGCACAAAGTTTTTTCTGGCTTGTAGAACCTTCGATTGTTACGTCCTTGCCAGTCTGATTTTTCTTAAATGCAATAAACTGCAGAGGTGTAATGTCTGTTCCCTGATGAAGAAGCTGGTAGAATGAGTGCTGGCCGTTTGTACCTGGTTCACCAAAAATTACAGGTCCTGTAGGATAAGATATTTTTTTGCCAAAGCGGTTAACGCTCTTTCCGTTTGATTCCATGTCAAGCTGCTGTAAGTGGGCTGGGAAGCGAGAAAGTGCCTGTGAGTAAGGAAGAACTGCAGTTGAAGGATAATCCATTACATTGCGTTCATAAACACCAATAAGAGCATCCATGAGGGCTGCATTTTTTGTTACGTCTTTTTCAAGAGCAAGTTTGTCTTCTTCGGCAGCACCCTTTAAAAAATCATCAAATACTTTTGGACCAAAGGCAAGTGAAAGAACTGCTCCTCCAACACCAGAAGATGAAGAATAGCGACCTCCAATATAATCGTCCATAAAGAAGCATTCCATGTAGTCTGGATTACCAACTAAAGGTGATGTTTCACTTGTTACTGCAATCATGTGTTTAGAAACATCGCATTTTGCTTTTTTAATTGCATCTTTTACAAAAGATTCGTTTGTTAAAGTTTCAAGAGTTGTTCCTGATTTAGAAACTAAAATGAAAATTGTTTTTGAAATGTCAATGGAAGCAAGAACTGCAGAAGCATCATCTGGGTCAACGTTAGAAATAAAATGTGCTTCCATTTTAAATGTTCCGTTTGCTTTTGCCCAGTTTTCCAGAGCAAGATAAATTGCACGAGGACCTAAGTCAGAACCACCGATACCAATCTGGCAGACTGTTGTATATTTTTCACCTTTTTCGTTTGTAAGTTTTCCTGAATGAACTTTATTTGCAAAGTCTGCAATTTTCTTTTGTTCGTTGATGTAAAAATCTCTTTTGTTAACTCCGTCAACTATAACATCATTGCCAAGTTGTCCGCGTAAGAGTTGATGAAGTACAAGACGCTTTTCTCCAGTGTTTACAACTTCACCGTTATAAAGGGCTGCAAATTTTTCAAGAAGCTGATGTTCTTTTACAATAGACTTAAAAGTTGCAATAATCTGCTTGTTTACCTGTTTTGCAGCGTAGTTGTATGTAAGACCTGCTGCCATTGGAATTGAATAGTCTGCAACACGTTTTGCACCTGCTGCACCACTTAAAACTTTTGCAAGAGAAACTTCACCTTTTTGAGCCTTAAGTTTCTTGAAGCTTTCAATTTTGTTCAGATTATTCCACTGAATTTGAGCCATATATTTACCTCTGGATTTGAATAAAGATATTGCAAAGAATATATCAAAATGGAATAAAAATTGCTATAGAAATTTAGTCTTCAAGTTCCGGAATGCGTTTTTTTAAAGCTGCAAGAAAGAGGTCTCCATTAATTCCTTCCTTCATTACTCCAAGAACACAGTTTTCTCCGGCAATAGTGCCTAAAAGTTCATCCATGTTAAAGGCATCAAGTGCGTTTGAAACAGAATCTGCGTGACCGCCAAAAGTTTTTATTACAACAATATTTGAACTAAAATCAATACTTACATAGCCACGTAAAAAATCTTGAACGTAAATCTGTTCACTTTCGCGTCTTTCATCTTCGTCAGGCATCATGTAGACATAGCATGAATGTCCGTCACTTATTTTTCCAACTTTAAGAAGTTTTAAGTCCCTTGAAAGAGTTGCCTGTGTTACTTCAAAACCTTCTTTTTGTAAAAGACCAAGCAGTTCTTCCTGACTTTCAATTCTGTTGTTTTTAATAAGTTTTTTAATGCTTTTAAGACGGGTTGCTCGTTCTTTCACTTTATTTGCCTCATAAGAGCAAAATTGTAATGGAAAATGCATATTTATTCAATTAAAGAAAAATTGAAAAATTGTAATGATTCTGCAAAATATGTTACTTTTAAAACTGCCTGCAGTTAAAAAAATAAATGAAATAAGAGGAAAAACGTTTGACTTTAGGCTTTTTAGAGCGTAAAATGGTGGAAT
>CAZALL010000240.1:0-2340 GCA_964485955.1 uncultured Treponema sp.
GATTATTTAAATCAAAATGAACTTGATGTACTTGCAAAGCGATTAACAAATAAATAAAATGAAAAACATATAGAGGCATTTTATGGCAACATCAACAAAAACATCAGCTGAAAAAAAGTCAGCAGCAAAAGTAAACGCAACTGCTAAAAAAACAACAAAGGCAGTTACAGAAAAGAAAAGTGCAGTAAAAAAGACTGCAGCCGTTAAAAAAACTTCAGAAAGTAAGATTGACTGGGCTAATTTACCGTTCAGTTACATGAAGACAGACAAGCGCTTTGTGGCAAATTTTAAAGACGGTAAATGGGACGAAGGAAAACTTACAAGTGATGACAAAGTTGTCATTACAGAATGTGCCGGAGTTCTTCAGTATGCACAGACTTGTTTTGAAGGTCTTAAGGCTTATACAACAGAAGATGGACGCATTGTTACATTCCGGCCAGATCTTAATGCAGATCGTATGGAAAGTTCATGCAAGCAGCTTGTAATGCCTGTTTTTCCAAAAGACAAATTTGTTCAGGCTGTTTTGGATGTTGTAAAGGCAAATAAAAAATGGGTTCCGCCTTATGGAAGTGGTGCAACTCTTTACATCCGCCCGTATATGTTTGGTTCAAATGCAGTGATTGGTGTAAAACCTGCTGATGAATACCAGTTTAGAATTCTTGTTACTCCTGTTGGCCCTTATTTTAAAGGTGGAGTAAAACCAATTTCAATTCGTTTAAGTCAGCTTGACCGTGCAGCTCCTCATGGAACAGGACATATTAAGGCAGGTCTTAACTATGCAATGAGTCTTTACAACATTGTTGATGCTCATAAAAATGGTTTTGATGAAAATATGTATCTTGATCCTGCAAGCCATAAATATATTGAAGAAACTGGAGGAGCAAATATTCTTTTTGTAACAAAGAACGGAACTTTAGTAACTCCAAAATCTGACAGTATTCTTCCTTCAATTACCCGCCGTTCACTTGTTCAGGTAGCAAGAGATTATCTTGGAATTAAGGTTGAAGAACGTAAGGTAAGTAAGAGAGAACTTTCTAAATTTGTTGAATGTGGTCTCTGCGGAACTGCAGCTGTTATTTCTCCAGTTGCAAAAGTTGTTGATGGGGATAAAGAAATTGTATTTCCTAACAGTTCTAAAGCAATGGGACCTGTACTTCAGAAACTTCGTGATACTCTTACTGGTATTCAGATGGGTAAAATTGAAGCTCCTAGAGGGTGGATTTACGAAATTAAATAGTAAAAAAAGAAAGTAAACTTTTTTATTGAAGGTCTGTGTCGTTTAGATGCAGACCTTTTTTATATTTATTCAGATATGATATTTGAGTGTTTTTTACAGAAGATTTTTATTTTGATTTATTTAATTTTATTCCACGTAATTTAAGATAGAGGACAAATGCAAAAACTGCATAAACTAAGGCTAGTGGAATGTAGATAAATGCTGTTCCGCCTAAATACCAGAATGTTTCTAAAAGTGCAGGTACTATGCTGAATATTAAAATCATTGCAGAATTTGCAATTATGCGGATTGTACTTTTATCATTTTTAGCTTTAAATATTTTTTTTAAAAAAGTTGAGATGTAAATTACCATGCTTATATAAAGGACAGGCTTTACAAAAAGAGTATAAAGGGACTCTGCTTCGCTAAGCTGTAATACCTTGTATGGAAGAAAGACTGTATAAAATGCACCCAGTAAAGGAATAAAGGCATTTGCTTTATAGTCCAATGGGTCTTTTGAAAATATAAGGTAGAGTCCAAACATGATTATGCACGGAAGAAGAATTTCTGAATAATAAAGATACCAGCTTCCTTCAATAAAAGAGTCTGTCCAAAGATGACTTGTAAAAATAAAGAATGATTTTATTACGCATACAAATCCTGCCGCAAGTAATCCTAAAACAAGAAGGGGACCATATGAAAGGCGTTCATTTTTTTCTTCAGAAAGAAACCAGCCAAAAATAAATGCTGGAAATGCAATTAATAAAAATATGTACATGGTCAAAGAATAGCAGATTTACAATTAAACTTCAATAAATAAAAATCCCCGGACATTTTATCCGAGGACTTATTTAAAACATTATGTTTTAGTTACAATCAGTCAGCTGCGTGTCCTGCAGAGCCAAATACGTCTCTGTTCTTTTCAGCGTACATTTTTGTAAGTTCTTCTTTTGCAGCTCCAAGGTATGCACGTGGGTCAAATACATCAGGCTGTTCAACAAACATTTTGCGGATTGCTGCTGTCATTGCAAGACGACCGTCAGAATCTACATTGATTTTGCAAACTGCAGATTTTGAAGCCTTGCGAAGCTGTTCGTCTGGGATACCTACAGAGTTAGGGATTT
>CAZALL010000241.1:0-2328 GCA_964485955.1 uncultured Treponema sp.
AACTAAAGCAGCGTTTCCTACCGAAGCTGTGGCAATCCGCAGGACCTCTATAACGAGCTTGGTTTTCGTGTAGTTCGTTCTGCAATGTAATCAAAGGATGACGAAGCATCGTCACTTTGAACATTTTAGTCTTCGGCGGCTTCACACAGAAACTGATTATTTTCCAAAAAGAATTTTTACAAGTTCCTTTATATTTTCTACAGCAATAGATGAGCCTTCATTTTCTGGAGCAATTACTGTAGAAAATCCTAGTTCTTTTGCGGCTTTTACACGCTGCTTTAGTTTTGAAACAGGACGTACTTCTCCGGCTAAAGATAGTTCGCCTACAAGAACAGTTTTTTCGCCAACTGGTAAATCTGTTCTTGCAGAATAAAGAGCTGCTGCCAGAGCACAGTCAATGGCACTTTCATTAAGTCTTACTCCGCCTGCAACATTTATGTATAAATCCTGGTCGCTAAATTTAAGACCCAGTCTTTTTTCAAGAACTGCTGCTACTCTGCTGACACGGGCAGAATCAATTTTTTCTGAATAGACTCTGTTTATACTTGCTTTTGCCGGAACTGTTAAAGCCTGAATTTCAACAACAAAAACACGGCTTCCTTCAAAGACTGGAACACAGGCAACTCCTGCAGGAATTTCTCCCTGTCTTCGTGTTGTAAAAAGACTTGATGGATCTTCTACCCCTTTAAGTCCTTTTTCATCCATTTCAAAAATTCCAAGTTCATCAACTGAACCAAAACGGTTTTTAAGTGCACGAAGGAATCTGACTTCATCACTGCTGCGTTCAAAAGAAATTACTGTGTCTACCATGTGTTCAAGGCTTTTAGGACCTGCAATAATTCCGTCTTTAGTAACATGAGCTGTCATAAAAAGACATGAATCTCTTTCTTTAACCCATGAAATTAATTCATTGGCACAGTACTTAAGCTGGTTTACAGTTCCTGGAATAATTCCGGCTTCTACAGAGTAAACTGTTTGAATTGAATCTATAATAACTATGCTTGGATTTACAGAATCTAGTGCATCCAAAATATCTTCCAAGCGGAGGGTACATAAAATTTCAACGCTGTCGACATTTAAGTTAAGTCTTAATGCCCGTCCCTTAATTTGAGAAGCAGATTCTTCACCGCTTACATAAAGGATTTTTTTACTACTATTATTTTTAAGGCAGTTTGCTGCAGTCTGAATTAAAAGCGTACTTTTTCCAATACCAGGTTCACCGCCAATTAAAACAGCTGAACGTTTTGTTGCACCGCCGCCAAGTACTCTGTCAAATTCACATATACCAGTTGAAAATCGTTCATTTTCTTCAATTAAAATGTTTTTCATAGGAATAGGTTTTATTTTTACAGTCATTCCATTTTTTTGAAGTTCAACTTTACAGGCATTTGGATCAGTTATGCATTCTTCAAGACTGTTCCATTCTCCGCATTGGGGACATCTTCCAAGCCAGCCTGGTTGACTGTAGCCGCATTGTGAGCATTTGTAGATAACTGAAGCTTTCTTTTTTGTCATATATTTTCCTTTTTTTATTTTCTAAGATGAATATGCTACATTTTTTTTTAAGAAAAAGAAATACTCAAAAATTTTTTATTTTTGTCACACGGATTTGTGATTTGCTACGCAAATCACTTTTTTTTTCAAGGGTAGTGCCTTTGGTGGTAAATTGCTCTAGTTTAATATAGGACATCTCTGAAAAAGCATTGAAAATGATTTTTTAGAGGCTCCCTATACAAGTGAAACTGCAAAAAATTGCGTGTTTGGAAGAAAATATTTTCTTTTGTCAGCAGATTTCGTAGAAATCTGCAAATCCGTGTGATTTTTTATAGCCCCTGTGAGAAGCCACCGAAGGCTAATAAATTTAGAGATGACCTTGCTGATTGATTAAAAACAAATGATTTTGTATAATAACAAAAATTTTATAAATTGAAGTGTTGACAAATTTTTTAAGGAGAAACATTTTTGTTCAGTTCAGTTCAGTTCAGTTCAGTTCAGTTCAGTTCAGTTCAGTTCAGTTCAGCGATAAATCTCTTTTTAAAAATATTTTTTTGTAAATGAAAGACCGTTTGCGTCCGTGGAAAAATCCGCGAGATGCAGGCGGTTTTTTTGTTTTTAAATAATTTTTCATTCGGAGGAAAAAATGAAAAAAGGATTAAAGGTTTTTGCCACTGTTTTACTGGCAGGAGTTTTATTTGGTTTTGCAGGGTGTAAGGTTGAAGCTGAAGGCACAGTCGCAGTAGAAAGTGTAACAATTACTTCGACTGTAACAGAAGTAACTGTGGAAAGCACAATCACGCTAAAAGCAACAGTAAGCCCAGATAACGCAAC
>CAZALL010000242.1:0-2325 GCA_964485955.1 uncultured Treponema sp.
CTATTGCCGGTGAAAAAAAATATTATCTTTCTGATGTGGGATTTTATTACGCAACAAATACCGACAACCGCATAAATTATGGGTCTGTTATGGAAAATGCGGCTTATGTTTACGCTCGCTTGAAGCCATAAAAGATAATTATCCAAAGTATGTATTAACCCGTAGCGACCCTATTCAGCATAGAAACGGAATAATTCATAAGAATATGTGGGAGATTATGGTCAATGGGGGAAGAATTTTAAGAGTTTATACTCAAAAAATGAAAATTGAGAAAAACTGTTTTGTATGTCATAATGATTAAGACTGTATTTTTTAGGAGAAAATTTTATGGCAAAAATTGAAAATATTATTACCGCAAAAGAATATTCACTTCAGGATGTATTAGCAAATAAAAAATATACAGTTGATTTTTTTCAGCGTGCATATAGTTGGACAGAGGAAAATATTACACAACTTGTGTTTGATTTGACAGAAGCTTTCTATGAAAACTATCGTCCTGGTGATAATACGGACAGCATTGATAATTATAATTCTTACTATATGGGACCAATTGTTTTGTGTGAGAAGGAAGGTGTAGATAGCATTGTTGATGGTCAGCAGAGAATTACATCACTTACATTATTATTAATTTATCTTAAACATAGAACAGAAAAAATAGGATCTTTTGATTTTCAAGATGAATTAATTTTTTCAACAAAAAGAGGAAAAAAATCATTCAATATTCAAATTTCTGAAAGAGAAAATTGCCTTAAAGAACTATATGAGACTGGTTCATATCAGATTAAAGAGGAAGATGAAATTTCTGTTAAAAACATGGCTGAAAGATATATTAATATTACGAATTCCTTTCCGGAAGAAATGACCGATGAAGCATTAAAACTTTTTATTTATTGGCTGTATGAAAAAGTAATTCTTGTAAAAATTACTGCAACCTCTGATAAAAATGCATACATGATTTTTGAAACAATGAATGATCGTGGATTGAGCCTTTCATCTACTGATATGCTGAAAGGATTTATTCTTTCAAAATATACGAATGTAAGCTTGCGTAAAAATAGAGAAGAAAAATGGAAGAAAGAAATGCAGGATTTGTTTTTCTATGGAAAAGGTTCTGAATATCAGTTCTTTCAGGCATGGCTTCGTTCTCAATTTGCTATAACTATACGTAAAAGTAAAGCCGGTTCGGTAAATCGGGATTTTGAAATTATAGGTGAAAGATTTCATTATTGGTTTCGTGAAAATTATGATAAGGATTTGCTAAAAGAAGCAATAAGTCCGAATATCGAAACTTTCATGGATAACAATTATTCGTTTTACTTAAAATATTTCTTATTAATTAAAAAATCTGAAATTGAATTTAATTCAAAACTTTCACATGTATACTATGTACATCTTTGGGGAATTGCTGAATCATTAAAATACCCTTTATTTCTGGCTCCATTAAAAACGACTGATTCAGATGAAATTTGTATCAGTAAAATTAATCTTGTTGCAAAATTTATTGATATTTTCTGTGTAAGACGTTCGGTTAATTTTAGATTATTCAGTGCAGCATCACTTCGTTATACAATGTGTACTCTAACAAGAGAAATTCGAGGAAGAACGTTAGAAGAATTAAAAGAATTACTGCAACAGGAAATTAATAAGGAAATTTCAAATAATGATGTAACATTTGATAAACTTTCAAATTTTAGACTACATCAAAAAAATTATTTCTTTGTAAAATATTACTTAGCTCGCATTACTTCATGGATTGAAACTGGAAGTCAACAGCCAGATAATTTTATTAATTATATTCATAATCAAAATTGTAAACCTTTTGAAATTGAACATATTTGGTGTGATCATATAGAAAATCATTCTGATGAATTTGACCAGATAAATGAATTTGAAGAATGGCGTAATAAAATAGGTGATTTATTACTTCTACAAACTGGAAATAATCAGTCTTATGGTGATATGCCTTATGATAAAAAAGTTCCTTATTATAAAAAAGAAAATGTTTTAGCTCAGTCTTTATGTAAGGAAACTTATGAGCATAATCCAAATTTTACAAACTTTGTTAATTCAGAAAATTTACCATTTGTAGATTGTGAAGTATTTAAAAAAGATGAAATATTAAAGAGGTGTGAACTTTATAGGCAAATTAGTGAAAAAATTTGGGGAAAATTATAAATCATAAATTTTTTAAAAGCCACATGCTTGCCTGCTGGAACGCTCCACTTCCTCACCCGCAAATATCCTCTACTTCGCAGTCAAGCACTTTGCATAGTGCCAAAAGTATCGCTCCCGACGCCTTGTTTATATCTTTAGAAAGGTTTTCGT
>CAZALL010000243.1:0-2305 GCA_964485955.1 uncultured Treponema sp.
TTATTTCTTTTAATAAATCGCTAGCATTTCCTTCAGAAGAATTCTGAGGCACAAGTTTTCCGCGGATTGCTAAATCAAGTATTTTTGCCTTTAAGTGTTTTGTGTTCATTATTCGGCATCCTTTGGGGTATTCAGTAAAACCTTGCGGTCTTCTATATTTTCAAGCACTTTCATCTGCTGGATGGCAATCTTGTTCAGTTTTTCAAGGCGTTCACTCTGTGGTAAACCATCGTTTATAAAAACTGCATTCAAATTTTCCATATTGCTCAAACAAATCAGCTGATTGATTGTGGCGTAATCGCGGATATTTCCTTTTAGTTTAGGATTTGCTTCACGCCATTGTTTTGCGGTAAGGCCGAACATGGCAACATTCAGCATGTCTGCTTCGTCTGCATAAATAAAAGACTTTTGTGCTGCAGTTACTTCTTCTGGAATCAGGTTCTGTTTTATAGCATCTGTATGAATTCTGTAATTGATTTTTGCCAGTTCACGTTTTGCACTCCAGCCAAGCTGTTTCTGTTCTTCTTCTTTTAAGCGCTGGAATTCTTTAACAATATAGATTTTAAATTCAGGACTGATCCACATAGCAAATTCAAATGCTATGTCTTTATGAGCATAAGTTCCGCCGTATCTGCCTACTTTTGCCTGAATACTAATAGCATTTGTTTTTTCAACAAATTCTTTTACGCTAATTTTAAAACTGTTTAATCCAGACTGACTTTTAATTGCGGCGAATTCGCCATAATTAAAATCAGGATTGTATACTTTTTCCCAGATACCAATATATTCAAGAGTATTTCTGTTTCTTAACCAGTCTGTTATAAAAAAATCGCCGTCTTTTGCTTTAAGCATATCTGTCAGACATAAATAATCTTCATTATTAACTTTGGAAATTGAAATCTCTGTATCTTTTACTTTAATTGTTTCCATTATTCGGCATCCTTGTTAATGTCATCTTTTACATTTTTGAGTAAATCTTTAAGGATTGCTGTTGCTTTGGAAATTTCTGCCTGGCTTTGGTCAATTCCTTTTAAAAGTTCTTCTAGCGGAAGTATTTCTTCTTCATCTTTAATCCACTTAATATCAAGGCTTGTTTTATCACGGGCAAGAATTTCTTCTACTGAATATTTACGCCAGCGGCCGTTTGGATTTTCTTCTTCGTTCCAGGTTTCTTTTCGGTCCTGCATATGGCCTGAACAGTAGCAGTCTACAAAGTCCTGAAGATGTTCACGACTCATCTGGTTTCGTTTTAATGTGTGATGTATTCCAATGCGGTAATCGTAGAAGTAGATTTCTTTTGTAGGGCTTCCGTTTTCAAAGAAAAGTACATTTGCCTTTACGCCGTTTGCATAAAAGATTCCTGAAGGCAGGCGCAGAATTGTGTGAAGGTTATAGTTTTTAAGCAGTTCTTTTCGGATTTTTTCTCCGGCGCCGTCTTCAAAAAGTACGTTATCTGGAACAACAACTCCGGCTCTTCCTTTTGGTTTTAGCATTTTCATTATGTGCTGCAAAAAGTTCAGCTGATTGTTTTTTGTAGCTACAATTAAGTCATCGCGCATTGCAGAAATATCTGATGCACCTTCTGGGCGTTCTCCAAATGGCGGATTTGCAAGAATTACATCAACAAGATGTTCGGGCTGTTTTTCCAAAGAGTCCATACATTTAATTGGTGTAGTTTCAGAACCAATGTCGTGTAAATAAAGGTTCATGCTGGCAAGGGTTACTACAAGCGGAGTAATATCTGCGCCACTCAGTTTATTTGTTCTTAAGTCTGTAAGTTTTTTGGCATCATTGGTCTGCTTTTTCATGTGTTCAAATGCTGCAAGAAGAAAGCCGCCGGTTCCACAGGCAGGGTCTGCAACTGTTTCTGTAACCTGAGGATCTACAACATCAACCATGGCAGAAATTAAAGAACGGGGAGTAAAATACTGACCTGCACCAGATTTTGAATCTGAACCGTTTCTCTCAAGAATTTCTTCGTAAATTGCACCTTTTAAATCGCCTTCTGTAAGATACCAGTTTTCGGCACCAATCATATTGATTAAAGTTTCAAGTTTTGATGCCTGAGAAATCTTGTTTGTGGCTTTTGTAAAAATTGCCCCAATAAGGCCGTCTTTATTTTTTAAGGTATCAAGGATTTTTTCGTATTTGTTGATTAAGTCTTCCCCAATATTTGCCTTGCCGTTTTTATCTTTTATTAAATCGTTCCAGCGGCAGCCTTCTGGTAATGTACTTGGAAGTCCGATTAGTTCTTCCCTTTCATTGTCCATTTTTAAGAACAAAATATATGTAAGCTGTGTGATGT
>CAZALL010000244.1:0-2283 GCA_964485955.1 uncultured Treponema sp.
CGGTGTTTTTTAATTTGCAGAACCCAAATTATATTTAATGTAATTTCTTAAAGCACTTGCAAAAAGATTGCGGTTTTTGTCGTCTTTAAATGCTGCTTCAGAAAGTGGAACTGCAGGTGCATTAGTTGAACTTATCCAGTAGCGTACATCATCAGCCTGACGATCTGGAGTTTGACAGGCTGCACTTACCGGAGCAAGACCAGTATTTGAACTTAATTTGTCCTGTAAATTTACTGCAAGAAGACTTACTGTTTTGCGGGCAATTTTTTTAGTACTTAAAGGAAGAGCACAGTAGACAGGAGAAGCAAATGTTCTTGAAGATGCCTTTGCCTGAGAAGGATAATAAGTTGAATTATAGTTTTCGATGGTTTTAAAATCCGTTGCCCTATGGTCACTTAAGGTCATTAATACAATGGCGGCGTTTTCCATTTTCATTAAATTCTGAACATCTGTTTTAGAAAGAGCAAATGGATCTGTATAAAGGTAAGATTTATTTTGCCATTCAGCAATTTTTTGTGCAGTATTATAAAGAGGCTGTCCTGGTGCACAAAGATTTTCTATCATGCTGTCAAATTTTCCGGCGGTAAGAGGCTGGGCATTTTTTTCATTTTTATAAATTTCATTTTTTATTTTAGAAACAAGTGCATCGTAAGCATTACGGCCGTCAAGGGATTCAACTAAAGCTCCTGCTACAGATAAAAACTGTGAATCATCAGCTCCTGCAAATACAACAGAAAGAGTAGAATTCTTTTTGGCAGTACGGGCAATTGTGTCAACGTCATCCCAGCTTTTTATTTCTTTTATTTTACTTTCTTTAAAAATACGGCGGTCAACAGCAAGTTCGTTATTGTCAAATACAAGGGGTAAAAGCATTACATTATTTTTTTTACCTGCATAAACTGCTGTTTGTTTTACACTGATAGTTGTTTTTTCAAGAATGTCCTGAGGGTAAGCTAATTTATTTGCTTTTTTTGAAAGTTTTGCAATTAATTCCTCAGAAGAAAAACCTTTTGGAGTAATAACAAGATCATATTTAGACTTAATCTGTTTTACAAGAGGTTTTGTTCCGTCCAAAGTATAAAAGCGGAATAAGTACTGCTTTTTTTTGCCAGAGTTCATGCCTTCAAAAGTTTTCTGGAAAGCTTCAACCTGACGTTCAGGAATCCGGTAAAAAGCTACATTTGTGTGAGGCTTAAGATTTGTTACATTTAAAAGAAGTACTATTAAAAGTACAAATACTACAAAGGCAGCGATTATTGCTGCATACAATTTTGTACGGTTTGACATTTTCATAATTAAACTCTACCATAATTCAATAAAAATCTTCAAGAAGAAAAGGAAATATTTTGGAAGACAGTAAAAATCTTTATGCCTTGCTTGCCAGCGGATTTAAGGACTTTTTTAAAGACGTTTGGTCTGTTGTCTGCAGAATATTTTACAATTTAACTCATTCTTCTGACGGCAGCATACATATTTCTTTTACATTTATAGTTCTTATTTTAATTTTTTGCGGAATTATTACTTTTTTTGTTTTAAATCTTATACGTCATTCAAATTTTAAAAAGCAGAATAAAATTATACTTAATGAATTTGCAAAGATTGAAGAAGAAATAAAAAATCTTCCTGGGAAGGATGAAGATTTAACACAAAAAGTTCAACTTAATTTTCTTTTGGATAAGTGTATTTATCTTGGCGTAAAAATTGACCGCCATACAAATCGTCCTAATAATTCAAAACAGGTAAGCGATTTAGTTTATAAAATGTGTCTTTTAATGAATAAAGATTATGTTACAACAGCAATATATTTTTGTGCTTCACTTGTTTATGATATTGGATTTTTAAGTTTGCCAAAAAGTCTTTTTTATGTAGATATTTTAAGTTCTGCAGACAAAGAACTTTTAAAGGAACATGTTAATATAGAAGAAGATAAGTTTGATTTTGTTCCTTCAGCTTATATAAAAATTTTTCTCGCTGCTGCAAGGGAACATCATGAAAAAATAAATGCTTCGGGGTACCCCAAAGGTCTTGATGGAAAAAATATTAGCGAAATTGCCCGTCTTATAACTATTGCAGAAACATACGTGTCTTTAACTTCAGTAAGGCATTATCATCGTCTTTATACAAAAAAAGCTGCATTTAAGATTTTAAAAAGTAATCCTACTTTATATGATGAAAATTTAGTTGATATTTTTAAAAGTCTTATATTAACTTCTAAAAACACTTTTTAATTTTTGTCACACGGATTTGTGCTTTGCTACGCAAATCACTGTTTTTAATTGACAG
>CAZALL010000245.1:0-2271 GCA_964485955.1 uncultured Treponema sp.
GAAGGCAAGAAAGAGCTTTTTCTGTACGAAAGGCAATTTGCAAATTCGGTTTTTCATATTGCAACCTTGAAAGTGCAACACTTTTTTCTATCAAACCGTTAAAAAAAAGTTCCGCAGTATTAAAAATTTTATCGTTTGCAACGCCACCAAAAACTAAATCATAATCAGATTTATCTAAACATCTGCGGCAATTTAAAATAAAATCTAGCCATTCTTCTGAATAGGAATCAAATTTTAATATTTTTAAGATTTCAGATTTTTTTTCATCAAATTCGTAACAGGAAACAAAACTATCTTTTCCAAGTTTTTTAAATTTTCTACACCATTTTTCAGCTTGTTCATAAAGTGGAGTTGTATAAAAGGCTTTTCCAAAATCAACATTTTCTCTGGAATGAATTAAGTCCGGTTTTTCTACTGCAACAAATGAACCGTGATACAAAATCATATTTTAATTCCTTTTTCATTCATAACGGAAATAATGTCGGTAACGATGTAATCTTTTCCTTGAGTGTGCAAAACTTCGTATTCAGGAATAATATAACCGTTCAAAATATCAGATTTTTCTGCAAGAACGTCATAAACTTTTGGAGCGTCAATCTTTAATTTTGAAGCAACATTTTCAATACAAAAAATTGCAAATTCCAATTCCTGACTTGTATACTGACCGTTTTTTCTTTCCATAAATACTACCTAAAACGCTTTTATTATAAATTAAACAATTCAAAAATGATAGAGATTAAAATTTATCCGCTCTTTTAAAATTCTTAGGTTATAAGCTAAAAATAAGTTGACAAACTTATTTTTACTTGAGGAGTTTTTTATGAAAAAAATTATTTTATTTAGTTTATGTCTGTTATCTGTGTTTTCATCAAATCTTTTTGCAAAATAAATAAATATTCTGAAACGTGAATGTTTCTTTCGTTTAAGTTTCGGCTGCCTCTAAATGTGTTGTAAGTAATTTCTACAGTTTTTACTTTTCCGTATTTTTTAAGCATTGTTTTCATTTGTTCAAATTCAATAAAACCTTCTGAGTTGTATGAAATTACAATAAACTTACTGTCTAAGTTTTTTACAATTTCTTCCATTGAAGAAAATGCTGAATACGGTTTATTAAATGCAGAGCGGTTCCAGTCTTGTGTTATTCCGCTGATTTTGCTTACTTCAACATCAAGTTTATTTTTTAAAATCAGATTTAACATAAAATAGTTTGAACCGTATGGGTGTTGATTGTATGGAGGGTCAAGATATGTAATGTCCAGATTTTTTAATTCTTTTGAAAGTTCAACTGTATCTTTTTGGTATATTTCTAAATCAGATTCAAAATTACTGAATACAGGTTCTTTTAATTCTACAGCACCAAATATTCTTGACAGTGCATTTTTTCCGACTGCACCAAAACAACCGATTCCTGTATTTTTATCTTTATAAAATCCTTTGAATACACCACTTGTATTTACGTGGATTGACGCTTGGGTTATTAATGGAGCAAGAAAGTATTTTTTTAAATTTTCATCTTTTACAACTTCATCAATATAATATCTGTAAGTGTCAATCAAAACTGCATTTGAATGAGTATAAAAAACTCTTTCTCCAGCTTTTATGTTGTTATCATCTTTTGGAGCGTAGTTGTTTGCAATAATGTTTTCAATTTTAGTTTTATTAGTAAGTTCGATAATTTCTGAACGTAAAGAACTGCATATTTTTTCCGGGTAATCTTTTTTATTTGTCAGATAACAGGAATTGATCATTGCAGAATAGTTTTCTAAATCATTTACAATTATTTTTGAAGAATATTGTTTTAACATTCTTGCAACTATTCCAGAGCCTGAAAATAAATCTGCACAAAGTGCTTTTTCTTTTCCTAATTTTTTAAGGATTTCTTTTATTTCAATTTCTATTTTTTTGATTAAAGAGCGTTTGTTTCCTAAATATGTAAGAATTTGAGTCGTTAAAAAATCGTTGTTTTCTTTTTGTTTTTGCACTTTGTTTCTTCTATAACTATGGGTTTAGTTAATATTAACAGTCAGGGTATAAACTGTCAATTTTTGAGATAAAATAAAGGATGTTGGGGAATTTCTGAATCGCCTTGTAAAAAATAATTATAAAACATTTATTTATCATTTATAGTTGCCTAAGGCAGTAAAAAAAGGTTTATACTGGTTTGCATCGATAGGTAAAGTATTTGGAAAAATTAAATTTAAGGTAGAAAAAAATGGCTTTAGGGGGACATGATGGCACTGAGTGATAAATTTTATCCTAAAGAAGAAGTGG
>CAZALL010000246.1:0-2261 GCA_964485955.1 uncultured Treponema sp.
TGTAGTATATGCTGATTTGAGTTCTAATTCAAGATTTATTTTTTTTTATTTTACAAGTGAAGTGGCAAATCTTTCAATTCCATTAAAAATAGAGCTTATTGTATTACTGATTTTTGTAAATATAGAGCCTATAAAAGGTAGAAAATTTGAAAGAATTAATATTACTAGAAAGGTAATTATAATAATTGTGAAAATTCTACAAGCTTTGTAAAAAAGTGTCCAAATCATATTTATTCTTCCTCCATTGATTTTATAAACTTGTCTAAGCGTTTCTTAAATTCAATTGGCGAAAAGTCAAAATGTAGTGAAAGTACAGAAACGATTTTCTTTTCTATAGTTGATTTTATTACGCAGTTTTTTATCGTGCTTATAAGAGGAATTTGTTCTATTGGTTGTGTAAAAGAAAGATTTAGACACACTTTTTTATCTTTTGCAAAATTTCCTTCAAGAGTTGTAATTTTTGCTCCAGAAAAAGAAATGTTGTTTACAAGGCAGGGTAATTGAGTTTTATCTGAAATTAAAGTTTGTTCTGTTGTTTTAAAATTAATGAGTTTCTGTCTTTTTTCATCAAAACCTATGTCATATCTCTCTTCTTTTCGTCTGTTCCAGATTTCTGTCTGCTGCTGAATTTTATGCAGTTCAATAAAAAAGTTTTCTTTTAATCTGTCTTTTGTTAATTCTTTTTCATCAATAAAAATTTCATAAGTAAATGAATAAAGATTTTCCTGACTTTTCTTTGTTATTAAGGAATCAAGATAAATAAAAGAACCGTGATATTTTACTTTTAGTTTTACATTGCCTTTAAGATTATCTGAATCACAGGCAACTAGCCATTTATCTTTTATTATTTCAATTGGGCAACATAAATAAAGATTATCATTTGTTACAATATAAACTGTCTCAATATGAAGGTGCTGAAGTATGTCTTTACTGATTTTCATGGAGCCTTTTCCTCCTTTTGATATTTTTTTCTGTAATAAAATAAGACTGTCTTTTGGTGCTAACTCTTTTTTTTGAACAGATAACAGAGTCTATGTATGAACCAATTTCAAGCCAGTATAAAGTGCCGAGTGAATAAATGTCTTTTTTGTATTTTTTTTCAAGGTTGTAAAGAGTAAATTTTAATAGGTCAATTTTCCTTCCTTTTGCCTTGTATAAAATTCTCACCTTTTCTTTTATGTAAGGTAATTTTCCTTCTTCAAGAGGTATACCATAATCTTTTTCTGTAAGTTCCTGAAAAATGACCGCTCGCCTGGAATTGGATGCTGAATAAAATGCAACGCCACTTCCGTTTATTTTTAAGAGTGTTCCTAATTTATTTTCTGTATGAATATAGAAAACATCTCCATTTATAAAAAGTGAATATTCTTCTTTTTCTGTCCCTGAGGGAATCTTTATTGTCAATGACATTCTGAAAGAATTATATCATAGAGTAAACAAAATAACCACTTGTAAATATTTTTAACTTACTTTATACTTTTAAATAGACATAAATATTAAGTTTATGTTTATTCTTCTTATAATTTTAGGGTTATTGAAAATATAACCAGTCATGAGTTCAATCTAAGGTTGAATAAAAATGATTGATATACCCCTCCCAAAGAGGGGTGATTTAATTTCATAACTCCTAAAAAGGAGTTCCTATGGAAACAAATGTAAAAACTGCAAATGCAGTAAGTGCCACAGCTTTTGAAGAAGCACTTTCAAAAACTTCTTCAATGCCTCTGTTTCAGAAGAGAGAAAAGACTTCTTATGATTACTTTAAGAAGCTCGGAGAATCTCTTTCTGAATCCCTCAAAGCCGGTACAAGTCCGCTTCTCCCTAACAAGGACGGTATCGTAGATTTAAAACCTGCCTACAATATCAACACAAACAAAACGGCAGAAGGTTTAACTCAGCTTTGTCTTCTTGAAAAACAGGCTGAACTTAAAGCTCCTACAGCAGCATTTGTAACTTACGATACTGTAAAAAAAGCACAGGATGCTGGTGTTGACTGTAAGATTTTAAAAGGTTCAAAAGGTATTGTTATTCCTGTTGTTGATGAAAAAGACTGGGGAAAAATTGAATTTAAGAATACTTGGTTCAATATTTCTCAGATTGAAAATGCAGACCGTCTTGTTGCTTTTTGTAAAGAAAATATGACAAAAGAATTCAACAAGAAAGTTCAGTACATCAATGAACATTATCCTGACAATGCTTACAATAAGCCAAAAAATCCGGCAGAAAAAAACATGGCTTGGGAGAGCAAGATTACTGAACCT
>CAZALL010000247.1:0-2241 GCA_964485955.1 uncultured Treponema sp.
ATTTCTCCTATATTTTCGGCAATTTAGGCACTGCACTTTTATTGTATCAGTCCATACAGTTTTGAAAGTTTTATTACATTCTGATGTTTACTAGAAAAAATCTCTAAGGGTCATCATAAGTTTTTGTGCGTCTGTAAAGTGATGTACATGAAGACCTAAAGAAGCAGCGGCTTTTATATTTGTTTGTCTGTCATCTATAAAAAATGCGTCTTTTGCATCAATATTTTCTTCATTTAATATTTTTTTCCAGAAACTTAAAAATGGTTTTGCTTCACCTAAAATCTGACTGGCATAAGTCTTGTCAAAAATATCGTAGTCACCTTTCTGCATATGAATGTCATAATGGTCACTGATTGTATTAGTTCCGCCAATAACTCTGCTTTTTTTCTTTAATTTTTCAATTATTCTGTAAACTTCAATATTTCTGACAGGATCAAAAAATCTTTTCCATAAATCATCTTGAGTTTTTATATGACTTCGTTCTTCAAATAATTTCCAGAATTCTTTTGTAGTAATTTTGCCTTTTGTAAGTTCTAGATAAAGATTTGTTTTAAAAGGATTAGTGCTGTTTTTTATTCCGTCTTCCCATTTAGGACCTAAAAAATATTCCCATTGATCTTTACTTATGTTTAATGCTTGTGGAATTAAAGTAAAAAGCGGAAGGTTATTTGTAAGTACTCCGCCTACATCAAAAATAAATGTCATGCAGACAGACTAATTTTTATTCAACAGACTGTCAATTGTGTGTTTTTGTGATAGAATAAACGCTCAAGGAAGTTGCGCTTCTTTAGGAGATTTTTATGAATATGCATAATATTGTTTTAATTAATTCTTCATTTAATATGATAAAACCTGTTAATGGGCAGATTGATAATCAGATTTCGCTTAATACACAGATTCAGCCGATTGCAGATTTAAAGACTGTGCTTCACGTTCATCTGCAGGTAAACATTAAGGCTCATGAAAGTGCAGAACAGTTTGGTTCTCTTGATGAAACATATTTTGTTCCTGTTGAATTTGATGATGGTGATATTTTAGACACTCAGGTTGTTACAAAGGCAATTGTAAGGCAGATGATTCCGCTTTTGTCGCAGGATGTAAATTATTTTTTTGGTAAAGCTTGTGTTCCTATGATGCCACCGGCAGTTTTGCTTCAGATTTTAAAGAATAAATAAAATGATTGAACTTGTAGCTTTTTTAGGTAATTATGGCAGGGAATATGAAAATACCCGCCACAATGTAGCATGGCTTTTTGAAAAGTCATTGCCTTTTGACAGTAAAATTGTTTGGCAGAATAAACATAAGGCAGATTTTTGTGCAGTTGATTCTTCTGTTTTTTATTCATGGCTTGGTTTTGAAGGACAAGTAAAAAATGCTCCTTCAAAAATTTATCTTTTAAAACCTATGACATACATGAACTTAAGTGGTGATTCAATAGGAGAAGTATGTCATTTCTATAAAATAAAGGCAGAAAATGTTCTTGTTGTTCATGATGAAATAGAACTTCCTTTTGGAACTGTAAGTTTTAAATGGTCAGGGGGACTTGGCGGACACAATGGACTTCGTTCTACAAAAGCTGTTTTAGGAACTGCCGATTTTTACAGACTGCGATTTGGTGTCGGAAAACCTTCAGATGGAAATATAGCCGACTATGTTCTTGGAAATTTTACAAGTGATGAAAGAATTTCAATGGAACAAATTTTTGTAATGACGCAGGAACTTTTTAAGAAAGCTTTAACTTCAACTAATCCAATGAATTTGATTGCTTCTTGGGGTAAGAAAAAACTTATATGAATAAAACCGCACAATCTTTTGAAAAACTTTTTGAAGTAATAAAAATTCTTCACTCTCCTCAAGGATGTCCGTGGGATAAAGATCAGACTCCAATGAGTATGCGAAATGACATTATTGAAGAAGCATTTGAAACTCAGGATGCAATTACTAGTGGAGATGCTATGCATGCAAAAGAAGAACTTGGGGATCTTTTACTTAATGTTCTTTCTGTTATGTACATGTATGAAATGTCTGGGGATTTTTTAGTAAGTGACAGTCTGGAAAGTTTAAGAGAAAAACTTATCCGCCGTCATCCTCATGTTTTTAAAAATCAGGAAAATATTTCTACTGATGAAGTTTTAACTCAGTGGGATAAAATAAAAGATAATGTTGAAGGCCGTAAAAGGGATTCTGTTTTAGATCAGATACCACAAGGGTTTCCTCCTTTACTTAAGGCTTCTAAGATGA
>CAZALL010000248.1:0-2241 GCA_964485955.1 uncultured Treponema sp.
TTTTTGTCACACGGATTTGTGCTTTGCTACGCAAATCACTGTTTTTAATTGACAGACCCTGTGTAAAGCCGCCGAAGACTAATTAATTCAACAAGACAGCATTTTTTTAATTAAACAGCCCTAAATCAAGCTCTAAGTGACATATTTTTTGTAAGCAGATTTCGTAGAAATCTGCAAATCCGTGTGATTTTTTTGTTAATCTGGCGCATTTTCTTTCTATATAAAAGGTTACAGAAGGTAACAATAAATTATTGTTAAAAAGTTAAAAGACGGTAACAATTTTCTTGACTTATTTTGTTTTGCTTTACATACTAGTATAATAACTTACTTAACTTAAGGAGAATTAACTTATGAAAAAGACATTAGCAGTAGTTGCAGTACTTGCAACAGCATTAACTTTCGCTACAGCAAAAAAGTCATTTAGCATGACAGCTGGTGTACGCGGTAACTTTGGACTTGGACTTGGTACAGCTTTGGACAAGGATATTACAGATGATGGTTTTAAACTTGATGCATTCCAGACAATGAACATGGGTGGCGGTTTGTTCTTAAACTTCCCTATTGCTTCAGGTATTGGTATCCAGCCAGAAGTTAACTACAACTACAACACAATCCACATGACAGCTACAACTACAAATGATAGTGCTAAATACAAATCTGTAACAACAGTAGCTGCTTCTTACAGCACAATTGACATCCCTGTAAATGTTACATACAAGTTTGACAAATTTACTTTCCTTGTAGGTCCTGTATTTACAATTCCTGTAGGAAATATTGCAACTGCTACTCATAATGAAACAACACTTAATAGTACTACAAATACAAGTGACAACGAAGGAGACTTAACTCTTGGTTCAAACTTTATTATGGGTATGGACGTAGGTCTTGAATATTCAATGAGAATTGGTATGATCCAGGGCTTTGGTGGTGTTCGCTATAATCTCGACTTTATGCCAATGAAGGCTAAGGAAGAAACAAAAAACTCTGACGGATCTACAACTACAACATATGAAGAACTTGCTACACGCCGTACACTTGCTGTAACAATTGGTGCCCGCGTAGCACTTTAATTGACGTTTAATTGATTCTATTTTTTTAGGAGAAAAAACATGAAATTAAGCAGAAAAATACTAGCTCTTGCTTTAACACTAGGAGCTGCCCTTGCCTTTACAGGTTGTGGAACACTTGGAAAAGATTATTTTGTAGGTACCTGGTCAACTGGTATTTATACAGTTAGTGGAACAGAAGCAGTTGCCGCAAATGAAACAACAGCTGGCGAAGTTTATGAAGTTACATGGTACTTTAACGGTTCTTCACAGAGCGTATTTACTGACGGTGTATTCTATCAGATAAGAAAACAGTGGAATTCTTATAATGATGCTAAAGCAGAAGAAACTCCTTCAGGTCACACTTTCTATTTTGGTACATACACTCTTACAGGACAGGACAGTGAATTAAGTAGCGGTTACTTTAACTTAAGCTATAAGTATGGAATAAGACTTCATAAAGATTCTACAAAAATTACAGAAGACCAGCTTATTTACTGGGCTAAAAACCAGAACAAAAATGTTACATCTGCAGAAGATGCTGACGATGACGATCTTAAAACAGGTGCTGAATGGTTCCGCATTAACAGTGGCTTAAAAGATGGTAAACTTATTGCAATACCTACAGGTTTCACAGCTTATAATGTTAATGGTACTGAATATACTACCGAAGATGTTTACTGTTTCCAGGTTGCATTAGATGATGACGATGAAGAAGTTTGTTCTGACATTGAAACATTCCAGTTTGAATTTAGCGGTTCAAATGGAATTAACTACACAAAGCTTGTAGCAACATCTGATGTAAACGATGAAAAATGTGTAACTATTAACGAATGGTTAAAAGAAGGTTCTAGCGGTTATAGTTTAGAAGGATGTGACTGGTCAGAATTTGAGGGTTCTGGTACACGTTCATTTACACGTATTTCAGACTAAGTATTTAGTTTAGTGTAAAGCATAAGGCTCCCTGCAGGGAGCCTTTTTTGTTATGTCACACGGATTTGTGCTTTGCTACGCAAATCACTTTGTTTTGTTATCCTGAGCTTGTCGCCGTCATTTCTGAATTTATTTCGGAATCTGTACGTAAACAAAGTAGTCTCTTAGTTGACAGCCTCTAAATTAAGCCCTAAGTGACATATTTTATTTGTAAGCAGATTTCGTAGAAATCTGCAAATCCGTGTGATTTTTTTTTAGATGT
>CAZALL010000249.1:0-2148 GCA_964485955.1 uncultured Treponema sp.
CTGAGTCGCAGGCGATAAACCATTTTTCTTTCTGTATTTCAATAGGACAGCACAGATAAAGATTATTTGTTGTTACGATGTAGACTGTTTCAATATGAAGGTGTTGAAGTATGTCTTTACTGATTTTCATGGAGTCTCTTCCTCCTAATTATGTTTTGTTCAGTGATAATGTATGATTGACGTTTCGTACCTATTGTTTTTTTTGAGTTTGCAACTGAGTCTATGTAAGAGCCGATTTCAAGCCAATACAATGTACCGAGTGAATAAATGTTCTTTTTATATTTTTTTTCTAGGTTATATATGGTAAATTTCAAAAGGTCGATTTTCCGTCCTCTTGCCTTGTATAAAATTCTCACTCTTTCTTTTATGTAAGGTAATTTTCCTTCTTCAAGAGGAAGTCCATAGTCATTTTCTGTAAGTTCCTGAAAAATGACCGCACGTCTGGAATTTGATGCTGAATAAAATGCTATGCCGGTTCCATTTATTTTTAATAGCGTTCCAAGTCCGTTTTCCTTGTGTATATATACAACTTCGCCGTTTACAAAGAGAGAATATTCTTCTTTTTCTGTTCCTGTCGGAATTTTTATTGTCAATGACATTCTTAAAAAATTATATCATAGAGTAAATAAAATAACTACTTGTAAATATTTTTGACTTAATTTATACTTTTTATAAATACGAAAAAGGTTCGTGTTTATTCTTCTTATATTTTTGGGGTTATTGAAAATATAACCAGTCATAAGTTCAATCTAAGATTGAACAAAAGTGATTGATATACTCCTCCCAAAGAGGAGTGATTTTCTTTCATAACTCCTAAACAGGAGTTCCTATGGAAACAAATGTAAAAACCGCAAATGCGGTAAGTATCTCAACTTTTGAAGACGCTCTTTCAAAAACTTCTTCAATGCCTTTGTATCAGAAGAGAGAAAAGACTTCTTATGATTACTTTAAGAAGCTTGGTGAATCTCTTGCTGAATCCCTTAAAGCTGGTACAAGTCCCTTTCTTCCGAACAAAGATGGTATCGTTGACTTAAAGCCTGCCTACAATATTAATACAAACAAAACGACAGAAGGTCTTACTCAGCTTTGTCTTCTTGAAAAGCAAGCTGAACTTAAAGCTCCTACAGCAGCGTTTGTAACTTTTGACACTGTGAAAAAAGCACAGGAAGCTGGTGTTGACTGTAAAATTCTAAAAGGGTCAAAAGGTGTTATTATTCCAGTCGTTGATGAAAAAGACTGGGGAAAAATTGAATTTAAGAATACTTGGTTCAATGTTTCTCAGATTGAAAATGCTGAAAATCTTGTTGCTTTTTGTAAAGAAAATATGACTAAGGAATTTAACAAAAAACTTCAGTACATCAATGAACATTATCCTAATAGTTCTTACAATAAACCTAAAAATCCTGCTGAAAAAAATATGGCTTGGGAAAGTAAGATTACAGAACCTCTCGGTTTAAACAAGGACACAAAAGAACCATTTCAGTACATTGCACAGGTTTTTAACGCTGTTCAGTCTGGAAGAAAACTTTATGTATCTCCTGAACAGGCTGCTGCCTTTAAGGAAAAATCTGTTCAGCTTTTAACTGCTGAATATGAACCTGGAAAACTTGATGTTGCTGCAATCAAGAAGATAACTAATTCTGCTGAAAATCTTTATCTAAAGAATAAAAAGCATCTTCAGGAATACAGCAAAAATCAGGAACAGAAAAAGACTTTTGAAAAAAAGCCTCGTTCCCGCTCAACAGGTTACGAAAGAAGTTATTAATAATTTTTTTAAGGTGGAAGAGTAATTAAAAGTATTATTCTTTCACCTTTAAGTTTAAAAGGAGGCCTTATGTCTTTGCAAAATACTGAAATAAAAACTTATGCTTACAATGTTCTGCTTGAAGACATTTACAGGGGAATTAATTCTCTGGCATCAGAAAATGTAAAAAACAATACAATTCCTTATGTAAAAGACAATCCTCTTCCTCAGGATATGAACATTGTAAACGGTCGCCATCTGGCTGACATCAACAAGGTTCAGCTTGAATTAAAGGCTGCAAAGATTGGCGCAAAATCTCTTAAATGGATTTATGGTGCGGATGCAGCACTTTTAGGTCTTGAATTAAAATCAAAGGAAAACTCTCCTGCTGAATTTCAGAAAGC
>CAZALL010000250.1:0-2055 GCA_964485955.1 uncultured Treponema sp.
TGCTTTAAGAAATTACATTAAATATAATTTGGGTTCTGCAAATTAAAAAACACCGACAGATGCTGAATTTATTAGCCTTCGGTGGCTTTACACAGCATTTGGCGACTTCGCACAGAGTCTGTAAAACACAACTTTACATTTTTATTCTATACAAAGTTATTATTTTTTATTATAATTAGTTTGGAAATGCCTGAACAGGCGGTTATCTCCCAAACTCAACCGGTTAATCCGGATTTTAATAATGGGAGGCAGACAATGATTTGTGAAATGATTATTGCTTTAGTAACTTGCGTTGCTACAGTAATCGGAACAATATTTGTCGTTCTCTCTTACCTTAAAAATAAGTAGAGTAAAAAAATATAGCCGCCCCTGTTAGAACCATGTGGCGACTATTCGCAAGTGTGGAGATAACCCAAAGTTTAGGCATTTCCTTTCCTTAAAAAATATAACATTTTTATTTTAATCCGTCAAATATTTACAATAAAATAAAACTCTACTTTTTTACATTCCACTATATTGACGTACCCCCCCCTTACTAGTAGAATTACGAGTATATTCTTAACATAAGAGGAGATTTTATGAAAATTCTAAAAAAATCATTTTTACTTGCGACAGCAGCATTATTAGCACTTTCGCTTACAGGATGTCCTAATCCAGACTCAAATGGAGAAGGTAATTCTACTGAACTTCCTTCATCAGGACTTAAAATTGAAAAAGTAGAAAAAGGCAGTAGCATTGAAAAAACATTTACAGTTGATTTAAGCGAAAATCCTTTAAATGAAAAAGGTACTAATATATTTGCAGTAAATAAAGATGTTTCAAGTAGCGTTTATGTTAGTTTTTTTGAACAGGCAACTTCAGAAGTAACTGAGCTTAAATGGACAGCCACTGTAACAGCTGTTTCAGAAACAAGTCTTTCTATAAAAGTAAGTGTAAAACTTCCAGAAAAAGACGGTAAAGCAATTTTTGATATAAATATTTCTCCTACTTATACAGAAAATGACACATCAATCGACCAATATGTATATTTTGACGTAGGAAACGTTATTGAAGAAAGTCAAACAGCTTTTACTGATACCCTTACAGCAATTACTGACTTAAGCCAAATAACAGAAGAAGAAACTTTATATTTCTATAGAAAGGGTTCTCCATATAATAATTATAGATATGATTATTATTATACAATTAGCAAAGATTCTATTACAAAACAAGGATATACATATAGTCTTTCTTCAAATAAATACACAAGTAAATCTAAGTATATAGATACTTATACATTTAAAGATGGAACAATTTACGATGAAGACGAAGAAGTAGTAGGTACTCTTAACAAAACCGGTGATACTTATTATATAGTCTCTGAAAGCTTTCCTCGTACTTCTGGAAGCGGACTTTTTGCAACATTTGGAAAGAAAGTTGAAGAAAACGGTAACACAAAAGAAGCATATATATCATTTTATAAAGACGGAATTTGCAAACTTCAAAGCACATATACATATAACGGTGAAACAGAGTCAGACGAAATGACACTTGCCTACCATAATGACAATGGTCTTATTTCTATTTTACAAATGAGCAATGCTATTTATGATGGTAATTCAATTATCATGTTAAACGGTGTTCTTACAAAAGTAGACGCTCTTCCTGTTATTGAAGATACATCAACAAACTAAAAATTTAACTTTTATAAGTATTAAGGCAGTAAGAAAACTTACTGCCTTTTTATTTCAGCATTTTTAAAATAAAAGAATACTTTGTCTACATACAGATCCTGAGATAAACTCAGTATGACAAAAAAAGTGATTTGCGTAGCAAAGCACAAATCCGTGTGACAAAATAAATCACACGGATTTGCAGATTTCTACGAAATCTGCTGACAAAAAATATGTCACTTAGAGCTTGATTTAGGGCTGTTTAATTAAAAAAATGCTGTCTTGTTGAATTCATTAATATTCGGCGGCTTTACACAGGGTCTGTCAATTAAAAAAGAACTTCATTTACGTACAGATTCCGAAATAAATTCAGAAATGACGGCAAGAAGCTCAGGATGACAAA
>CAZALL010000251.1:0-2030 GCA_964485955.1 uncultured Treponema sp.
AAAAGAACATAATAAAATGGAACTTTAAAAGGTAAATTTACTGACGGCCAGTAAGATGTTATAAGATAAAAATGTGCTGTAAAAACAAAAAGTAAAAGTGGTAAAAATAAAAGTGCACTAACCCAAAAAGGGCAATAATCAGTTTTTAATTGAATGTTTTTTAATTTATTCAAGTCCATAATTATTTCTCCTGATAATTTTACTTTTTTAGATAACACTATTTTATAAAAATATTATATAACAGATTGTTTTATAATGCTAGAGCAAAATGCATTATAATTGAACAAATTTTATACTTTTTAGAGAGGGAATAAGAAAATGCTTTGTTGGTATGTGAATATACATAATGAAGCATTAAAATAAACAAGAAGAGGAAAAACACATGGAAAAAACAACCCTTAGGACAAAGTATGGTCCTTATTTTGCACAACTGTTAAAGGTATCTCATGCGGCAGCTAAAATTGATGAAACAAATGTTTATCAGCCTGGAAATCCCCAGACACTTGAAATAATGCAGAGGGTTGTAACGGACAACATAAAGCCAGGTAGTCGTCTTGAAGGTCGAGAAAATCTTATTAAATTTTGTGATATGGTAAAAGAAGGAAAAAGCGGTTTAATTTTGGCTGAACATTTTTCTAACTGTGACCTTCCAAACTTTTTATATCTTTTAAAAAATGATGAGGATCCTCGTCTTCAGGAACTTTCTTCAAAAATTGTTGCTATTGCAGGCATGAAATTAAATGAAGAAGATCCTTTTATAAGGGCATTTTCTGAATGTTTTACAAGAGTTGTAATTTATCCTACCCGCAGTCAGAATGCAGTAGAAGCAAGTAATATGACTGAAGAAGATAAAATTGCAGAAGAGACCCGTGCTAAAAAAATTAATTTTGCTGCAATGAGGGCAATGGATAACTGTAAAAGACGCGGTGAAGTAATTTTAGTTTTCCCTTCAGGTACACGATATCGTCCAGGTCATCCGGAAACAAAACGAGGACTTCGAGAAATTGATTCTTATTTAAGACTTTTTGATATTGTAACTTTAATAAGTATTAACGGAAATATTGTAAGAATTGACCCTGAAAATGAAAAGGATATGCTGGGAGATCTTGTTGTCCAAGATCAGATTATTTGTTCTGCTTCAGAAATTATTGAATGTAAACCTTTTAGAAAACAGTTTATGGCAAATCTTCCACAGGATGAAGCAGATCCAAAACAGAAGATAATTGATTATTTAATGGGCATTATGGAAAAACAGCATGATGAAATAGAAAAAATCAGGGATAAGTAAAAAAAATATTTTTTCTTTTTAACAGACCCTGAGTAAAACTCAGGGTGATACAATTCTTATTTGAAGTAGGTTTATTTTTCTAGTTTAAACAGGTGAATATTCATTTTGTTTACATAGTCACCGTTAATCATTGTATATTTTGCGGTGTACGATGTTGAATTTTTATTTTTATTAAGTTTAAAATTTTTAATTACAATACCGGCTGCAGTTGGAAAAAGACTTTCTTTCATTGCACTGACAGATAAATTTTTTGAAGCAAGTGCTTCGCCTTCAAAAGAGCTGTATTCAATTCTACCAGTACGTTCGTTCCAGATGATATCGTTTTCAAAAGTTTGAGCAAGATTAGATTTTTCTTCTTCAAATGCTTTATCAGAAAGTTTTGTACAGTCAATTGTTCCTTCATAAGAGCATGCCTGTGCTAAAAATCCGCCTTGGTTTGAAGGGTCAAGTAGTGAATATTCAATAATAAAATTATCTTTGGAAGGTACAATATATCTTCCGTTTTCAAGATTAAGGACACTGGCACTGTCCTGTTCTAAAACCATTTTCCATTTTCCGCTGCTAAAGATAATTTCATCAATAGATTTTACATTTTTTGTACATGATGTAAGTAAAAATGCACTTAATGCAAAAGCAGTAAAAATAATTTTTTTTAGTTTCATTTTATTCTCCAAATTTTTTTGATTAAAAATACTTTGCTATTTTACTTTACTGTTTGTTATTAGGCAAGAAAAAAAATATA
>CAZALL010000252.1:0-2029 GCA_964485955.1 uncultured Treponema sp.
TCCCCTGAACATCCGATTAAACCAAATGCAAGGACACCTGCGGCTAAAAATGAAAGTATTTTTTTCATCTGTTTTTTCTCCTATCTTAGATTAGAACTAGATGTCCCATCTGAGACCTACGCGAACTGCAGCTTTTCCGTCATAGAAATCAACTGCATCAATGTCACCAACTTCAGCACCTTTGTCCCAGCGGCTAGAAAGGTTTGCTCCGTCAAGTGCAAACTGATCCTGTCCGTCACCAAAGTTCTTGTATGGATCCATGTTGTATACAAACTGAGCATAAAGTGTTGGGCTCTGAAGAATCTTAAGCTTTTTAGCACATCCTACAAATCCACCAATCATGTTGTTTGCATCTTTGTTGAAAGCCTGTCCAGCTTCTGTTCCCTTAACTGTCTTAAGACCAAAACCTGCACTTGCTGTAATATCAAATGGAAGATTTACAGATGCTGCAAGTGTGTTAAAGAGACGAGCTGCATTTGAGTTGTCAAATCCGTAGTATGCTGTAAGACCTTTTACAACATCTCCGTCAGCTGCCCAGTTAAATGTAAATCCTGCCTTCTTAAAGAGGAATGCACTGTCAGAAGCAGAGTACTTGCAAGCAACTCCACCTTCTTTTGAAAGGTCAAGTTTTGCACATGCGTCAAGAGAGAATGTAAATTCTTCATCAAGAACGTATGAAGCAGAAGGATTAAATTCAAGTTCTACACCTGTTTTGTCAAACCATGGCATCATTTCTGCACCACAGCGTTTTGCATACCAGCCAGTCCATGCAGAATCTGATGTATAACCTGCTACAAGAGTGTCTGTTGAATCTAAGTTCTGGAGTGGAAGTGTTGCATTTACACCAAGGTTAAGTGCAAGTTCTTCAAGAGGATTGTAGTAAGCAGAAAGAGCGATGTTCTGTGTGTTAAGAGCACCAAGTGTTTCTGAAAGATCAAATGTACCGTCGTCGTGATTTTCACGAAGGTAGAGCATAGAAGCCTGTGCACCACGGAGTTTGTAGTCTGCTGTTACGCCAAAGAGTTTGTCTTCATCTTCGTAACCTAACTGAACTTCTGCTGCAATATTCTGAATGCCGTCAAATGTGTTTGTGCGGTAGAATACGTCTGTTGAATATCCAAAGTAATCTGCCTGGCTTGAAGCACCTGCTGCTGTAATTTCTTCAGAAGACATCTGATGAGTAGAAAGAAGAGCCTGTGCTGCTGCAGAGAAGCCTGCAAACTTACCTTTTGCACCTAAGATAAAGTCATGTTCAACTGGTTTTGTAAAGATATAGTCACCGTCGTACATACCGTTTGACTGGAAGTCAAATGCAATGTCGTTCCACTTTGCACCAATCCATCCAAAGTAACCTGTCTTTGTACCCTTGCGGTCTGCTGTCATGTTAGGAGCAAAACCTGCATCAAGAGTAATGCCTTCGCTGTCAAGAAGGTGAGCAATGTTGTTACCAAGACTAAATGAAGCAAAACCACCAACGTGCTGATAACCAGCATCCCAGTTACCGTCAACTGTCTTCCAGATGATTGCCTGGCGTACATTGTGCTTAGCATAGTTAAAGCCTGTCATGTAGTTAACCCAAGGAGTTTCTACACCAAACTTGAGGTGTCCAAGATATGGGTTTGAACCTGGACCATTGTCTTCACCAGCATTTTTATTTGCTTTGCTAAGATATGCTACAGGAGATGTAAAAAGTCCGTTTAATGCACTAAAGAGACCATCTTTAAGATCTTCTACTGTTTTACCAGCCTTATCTTTCTTTAAAAGATAAATAGGGTTGTTTGAAGAATAAGCGTCATCAAGTTCTGTTTCTGCAAGAGCAATTTCTACATAGAATGGCATTGTTCCAAAAAGAGAACCTGTAAGTTTATCGTAAGACTTAAGACCAACAGATACGCTGTCAAGATCCATGCCTTTTTTTGTTGCGTCAGAAGCACCCTGTGTAAGGAATTTTGCCTGTGTTCCAATCATTGTCCAAGACATAAACTTAACGTTTGTCTTACCTTTTGCACCACCGTCTGATCCGCCACCA
>CAZALL010000253.1:0-2000 GCA_964485955.1 uncultured Treponema sp.
TCCCTTACATGGGCAGATCTTGGAAAAACACAGGGACTTTCTAAGGTAAGTGATACTAAAGTTTACTTTACACCACTTGATCAAAAAACAATGGAAGCTTTCCGTGAAAAATTCAGCGGCTCACAAAAAGAAAGAGCTGACAAAGAAAATAAAAAGAAAGATAAAAAAGACAAGAAAAAAACTGAACAAATTACACTTGCTCCAGACCAGATAAAATTCTTCAATGAAAAAATTGAATTAAAAGTTGCAAAAATCGTGAAGGTAGAAAATAATCCTGAAGCAGATAAACTTTATATTGAAACTCTTGATGACGGAAGCGGTCAGCAGAGAATCATTCAGTCAGGGCTAAGGGCTTACTTACAACCAGAAGAATTACTTGGAAAAAATATAATACTTGCTGCAAATCTTGCTCCAAGAAAAATGAAAGGCATTGAAAGTCACGGTATGCTTTTAGCTGCAGACTACAAAAATGCAGAAGGTAAAGACTGTGTTGAAGTTCTTACGGCTCCATGGGCACAGCCAGGTACAAAAGTAATTCTTGAAGGTGCTGATGAATCATTTAAAAAGCCTGATGAAATTACGGCAGATGATTTTTTTAGTGTAGAAATAAAGGTTACAGATAAAGTTGTTGCAATAAATGGAACAAAACTTATAGCTGATGGTAAAAACCTTACAACAGAATTTGCAGTAAACAGCAGTGTAAACTAAAGATGAGTAAAAGATTTCTTCAGACAAAATTTTGGGCAGAATTTAAAGCAGCTCACGGATGGAAAGCGTATTATTTTAAAATTGATGCAGATAAGGTTAGTTTAATTGACGCAGAAACTTATGAAAGCAGCAGTGAAAATGAAAATACACTTACACTCTTAGTAAGGCAGTTTTTAAGAAAATTTAGTATTGCATATATTCCTATGGCTATAGAAAAAAATAATAGTCAGGAAAATTGTGAAGAATATTTTACCCGTCTTTATAGTGTTTCTCAAAAAATAAAGGCATTTTTACCAGCCAATACAATTTGTCTTCGTTACGACATTCCCTTTGATTTTTATTCAACAGAAGAAAGAGATTTATTTGTAAAAGAAACTAAAAGTACTTTAAAAGCAAAAAAATTAAACATAGTAGTAAGTCCTGTTGCAGTTCAACCTCCGGACACTGTTCTTCTTTCACTTTTACCTTCAGAAGATGAAATTCTTTCAAACATGAAGTCTAAATGGCGATACAATATTCGGCTGGCAGAAAAAAAAGGTGTAAAAGTAACAAAATATCATTTTGGGGAGAGTGAATTTGAAGATGCATTTGACAAATTTTACGCTCTTTTTGAAATAACCGGAAAAAGAGATGGCATTAGTCCTCATGCAAAATCTTACTACAAAGACTTACTTGAACGCGGTTCAAAAGAAAATTCTTCAAATGTTGAAATATCACTTTACCTTGCCCGACATGAAAATGACACTCTTGCAGGAATTATAACTTTATTTTGCAAAAAAGAAGCTGTCTACCTTTATGGAGCAAGTTCTAATGTAAAAAGAAATTTAATGCCAGCCTATCTTTGCCAGTGGACTGCAATTAAAGATGCAAAAGATTATGGCTGCCCTGTATATGATTTTTATGGAATGCCACCAACAGATGATCCAAATCATCCTATGCATGGACTTTACCTTTTTAAAACAGGATTTGGTGGTCAATGTGTTCATAGACCTGGAAGTATAGATGTCCCTATAAAAAATATTTATAAACTCTATTCCACCGCAGAAAAAATCCGTGCCTGGTATCACAAGAAATTTTTAAAGAAAATCCGCGGAAGGTAAATAATTCATAAAATAAGCTATCGTATTTTTTAATAATCTCCTTTTGCCTTATTGTCAAATTTTGTATAGCTTGAATTAAAGAGTACTTCAACATCACCAATAGAACCGTTACGCTGTTTTGCTATGATAAGTTTTCTGTCAACAACAGGATTATATTCTTCACCTTCTGCTCTCTTTTTTCTTTCTCCATGA
>CAZALL010000254.1:0-1988 GCA_964485955.1 uncultured Treponema sp.
AATTATATAGAAAATTTATATTCCACAAGTTTTAAAAACATGCTATAATCCTTGCTGATTTTATTAGGTTAGAAGGAGCATAAAATGGCTAACAAAATTACAATTATTGGTGCAGGACAGGTAGGTTCAACAATTGCCTATTCACTTGCAATTAAGAATTTTGCTTCAGAAATTCTTCTCATTGATATTGCTAAAGACAGAGCTATGGGAGAAGCAATGGATATTCGTCAGGGAACAACATTTGTAGGTCCAGTATACGTTCATGACGGTGATTATGATGATGCAAAAGATTCAAATATTGTTGTAATTACATCAGGTGTTGCCCGTAAGCCTGGCCAGTCACGTCTTGACCTCGCACAGACAAATGTAAACATAATGAAGTCAATCATTCCTTTAATTACAAAAGCTGCCCCTAATGCATTCTATGTTTTGGTAGCAAATCCGGTTGACATTCTTACATACCAGATGGTTAAAACATCAGGAATTCCAGCAGACCATATTGTCGGAACAGGTACTCTTCTTGATACATCACGCTTCCGTGCCCGTCTTGCAGAAATTTACAATGTTGCTGCAGAAAATGTACACGGTTATGTTCTTGGTGAACATGGAGATTCTTCATTTGTACCTTGGTCTTTGGCAAATATAGGTTCAGTTCCAGTAGACTCTTATGACAAGGCTCTTGAAGGAGAAAAAGCTCCTGCCCTTAACAAAGATGAAGTTGAAGAATACATCAGAAAATCAGGCGGAATTATTATCGCTGCAAAAAGATGTACAAACTACGCTATTGGAATTACAACAGCAACTCTCTGTGAAAAACTTAACTATCAAATTGATTCAGTATTACCTGTTTCTACTTACCTTGATGGTGAATATGGAATTAAAGATGTATGTCTTTCTATTCCAACTGTATTAAGTTCAAAAGGTGTAAACGGACGCCTTATTACAAAACTTACAGACCAGGAAGTTGCTTCACTCCAGCACAGTGCACAGTGCCTTAAAGATGTAATTTCTCAGCTTGAGTTCTAAAAATATTAAACTTTTACAGGATAAATAAATTATGGATAACTACAGAATTGAACATGATTCAATGGGTGAAGTAAAAGTTCCAGCAGATAAATACTGGGGAGCACAGACAGAAAGAAGTCACGAAAATTTTCTTATTGGCGTAGGACAGGAGACAATGCCTCGCGAAATAACAAAAGCTTTTGGTTATCTAAAAAAGGCTGCCTGTCTTGCAAATAATGCCCTTAAACCAGAAAAAATGACAGAAGAAAAAGTTTCTGCCATTACTAAAGCATGCGATGAAGTTATTGAAGGTAAACTTAACGACCACTTTCCTCTCGTTGTATGGCAGACAGGTTCTGGAACTCAGAGCAATATGAATGCAAATGAAGTTATTGCAAACCGTGCTAACGAAATTGCAAAAAATAAACTCTGTCACCCTAATGATGACATTAACATGAGTCAGTCTTCAAATGATACATTTCCTACTGCCCTTCATATTTCTGCAGTATATTCAATTGAAGATAAATTATTCCCTGCAATTGACACACTTGTAGATACCTTTAAAAAGCTTGAAGTTGCCAACGAAGGTATTGTAAAGTCAGGACGTACACATCTTCAGGATGCAGTACCTGTTTCTTTTAGCCAAGAAATTTCAGGCTGGAGAACAAGTCTTGAACGTGACAAGGAAATGCTTTCTTCTTCTCTTCCTTATCTTAAACAGCTTGCTTTAGGTGGAACTGCAGTCGGAACCGGATTAAACGCTCCTTCAGGTTTTGACGAAAAAGTTGCATCTGAACTTTCAAAAATTACAGGAAAAGACTTCAAGACTGCTCCTAACAAATTTCATGCACTTACAAGTAAAGACGAAATTGTTTTTGCCCACGGTGCAATCAAGGCTCTTGCGTGTGATATGATGAAAATAGCCAATGATGTCCGCTGGCTTGCTTCAGGTCCTCGCGACGGTCTTGGTGAAATTCATATTC
>CAZALL010000255.1:0-1986 GCA_964485955.1 uncultured Treponema sp.
TAAACCGTTGATTTTTTTTAATTCATCTACTGTAATAGCATTTTTTTTAGCAATTCCCCAAAATGTATCTCCTTTCTGGACAGTATATGTATCAAAAGACCTTGTATTTGATTTATCAACTGCAGAATTTAATGACGAGTCATTTCCAGGAATAACAATTTTTTGACCTACCTTAAGAACATCGTCTGCAGACATGGAATTTGCCACACGAAGAGCATCTACTTTTACTCCAAAACGTTTCCCTAATGAATAAAGAGTATCGCCTTTTTGCACAATATAAGTTGAATTACCTGCATTTTCTGAAGTAAAATCAGCAGCATAAGTTAACGCAGGTGACACAAAAAAAAGTGAAATAAAAAATAAAATAAATGCATGTCTTAAAAAAGATGTCTTCATATCTCTTCTAATATCGGCATTTTTTTTAGCGAAGTTTAAATATTTATATCCGCCTGCAAGGTATTCTTAAAAAAAAACTATTCAAACTGGTGAAAAAGTGTATAGGCATCAATGCTGTTTACTACCCTTCCCTGTCCATAAGCCTTTAGTAAATTAAGTTTTCCGTTTTCAAGATGACTTGAAGTAATTCCATGATTAATAGACTGATCTGCTTCCATTAATGCAGAATAATGATCTGCTAATCTAACAAGTTTTCCGTCAACAGGAGAATATTTATCTTCATTATAAAGTTCATTTAGTTCTTCAAAAGATTTATGTTCAACTTTCCCATTAAGAATTATTCTATTTTCAAATTCATCACTGGTAAAAAAAAGAATTTCATCGCGATAAAAATCTTCCATAAGCGGAACAAGTTCTTTTTTTACAATTTCATCTTCAATATTTTTTACAATGGCAGGAAGTTCATCAGTTGCCTGTTTTACTGGTGAAATAATATCACGTGTTACAGATTCAGGCAGGTCATGAAAAAGCCCGCAGAAAAAATTATTGAAAACGCGTTTAGGACACATCTTAACAGAACTTTCACGGCCAAAAAGAAGCGTTAAAATTGCAACAAAAAAGCAATGTCCTAAAACAGAAGTTGCCGGAACCCTTGGAGTCTGATTCCATCTTGTCTGAAAACGCAGCTGTTCAATTCTCATTAAGAACTCAAAAGGCTTTTGCCTGGTCATCAAAAGCTGCATGCCCCGTAAATCAAGAAATTTTTGAAGATCCGCATTTACATCTTTAAAAATAGTTTCAAGCCGCTCACTTTCATTTACAGGACTAATCATTTCAAGTTCCCGCATAGTTGAATATTTATGAGCCGCCTGCATTATGTGATAAGTAGCCTGCTCTTTTTTATTAAACGGAATGCTTCCAGAAGTCTGACCAATATAAATTGTAAATCTTGAAAAAAGTTCCGTATCATTAATCAAAGGACGATACTGTTCCAGCACCCATTCGTTAAGTCTTATATATTCTGCAGGATATTCTTCACGAATCATACGCTGAACAGGTGACTTTATGTCGCAAAGTGCAATTTTTTTTAGTAAATCAAAAAGACTTGCATATATCATCCAGTCCCAATCTATAGTAACACCGCGCTCTTCTTCGTACTTTCCGATTATGTAGGCAACAATCATTTTTTCTGCGTCTTTATCCATTTCTACGACACTAAAAGGACGCACAAGATCGTTCCATCTTTCTATTGAAAATCCTTCAAATATTTTAAGGGCAAAATCTTTTTTCATCAAAAATAAACCTATTTTGCAAGACCTTTTTTCTGATCCGCTTCCATTTTATCTTTCCAGACAATTGCCTTCTTTTTTATTTCTTCAGCGGAATCTTTATCATTTAATGCTATTGCAATTCTTCTGTCTGCAAGTAAAAAATTTATTGCATTGTGCATATCATCCAGGCGGTGTGTAGAAAGTTCATATTTATCACGATAGCCCATAGCCGCTAGATCAAGAAGCTTACGGATTAACCTTACATATTGAATTGTTGTTTCATAACTTCTTGAATTAGGATCAAAATAATCTTTAGCAG
>CAZALL010000256.1:0-1975 GCA_964485955.1 uncultured Treponema sp.
AATTTATTCAGCTAAAAGTCACCCCCCGCTAAACTGCAATTGATCTGGGTTGCACTTCAGTTTTTTTTATTATTTAACATTTTCATAATAAGTTCTACACTGAATAATTTCAAGACTGTCATCAATAATTTTAAAAACAAAACGATTTTTAATATAAGTAATTCTGCCAAGCAATTTTCATATCAATCCCTAATCAATTCATGATTTTGAACATTTTCTTCATTCAACTGATTTATGCTTTTCTTTAAGACTTCCATAGATTCTTTTCTATAGAAAGAATCTATATTCATAGAAAAAGGTACACCATTTTCACGAATTACTTTTTTTGCAAAAATATTAAACATTGAAAACACAGAAAGACCTAACTGCTTATAAATATCTGCAAACGCTATTTTATCAGGATCTTCCATTCTGATTGTAATGTTTGTCATATTTACAACTCATTACACATAACATACATTCTTTTTATGTGCAAGTCAATTTTTGCAAGGTCAATTTTTTTATAATCCGTTTACAACTAATCAAAATACATAGAAAAAACAGTACTGATACATGTATCTTCGTATTTTTCACCCTGATAAACATCTTTTATTATCAATTCAATATCACCATTATAAGTTTCATCAAATTCTATAATCTGTGGATTTGGAGAATCTTCAAGGGTATATTCTTTAGTAATATCTGAATTTTTAAAATAAACAGCAATTTTTTTTGGTCTTGAATTGCTTTTAAATAAATATGGTCTTTTTGCTGAAACATATCCTGAAATAATTAGCAATTTTTTTGCATTTACTCTTAAATCGATTTTTTCATCAATTCCATAGCTAGAAACTCCTTCGCACCATGGCATATCAGATTTAAAATTTAAGAGATTTTGAGCTGAATATATTTTTTGCCCCTCTGTGAGTTCTGAACTTGCGAAAATAATTTTAGGAAACGACAGACCTTCAGTTTTGTTAGGTGAAACAGAAAGTCCAGTGAAAATACAATCATTGGTTTCAAAATCATAAATTACAATGCAATAATCCGATTTTAGTACATAAAAACTTTTCTTGAAATTTTCATTATCAAATAGTGTTAGGATTTGAGCATTTTCATAATCTGATAATCTGAAATTAAATTCATGATTCCAAATTGAATTTTGGAAACAATCGGCATCATCATATAAAGCAACTTTATCATTTTTGAAAACTATTATTTTAAATGAACTGTCATTAAAGCCATTATAAAATTCGTTCGCATTCATCAAAGTGGGGATAAATACTATCAGCAAAACAAATAATGTACTTTTCTTCATTTTATTCTTCCCTTGGTGCAATAATTTCAATTTTCAGACTATCACCTTTAGCCCAAGCTGTGTCTCCCGTACCATATTTGAAACCAACATCTTTTAAAATACTTGTCACTTCATCAAAGTCAGTAAGATGTGAAATTTGACATCCCAAACTTAATGGACGTCCTTTAGAATCACCCCTACCGTATTCTTCACTTTCACCTTTTGCAGTTTTTACATTTGGATGATAAAGTATAGCATCAGATTCTTGTACATCATTTCCTGTAATACTAATTGCATTTTCATACGAAGCGGATCTATTTAATAAAGTTCCTGTGTAAGTTCCTGCATCAATGGTTCCCCCGTTTCCAACATCAACTTGACTCTGCCAATCTGCTGTTGATTGAACATCAATTGTATTCAGTGAAATTCCGCAAAAGGTAACACTTTCTTTTGATTGAAAATATGTACCATTCTGCCCATTATCACTAGAACTTCTTTGAATTTTTATTGAAGTGTGATTTTTTATAAATTCGTTTGCAGTTTCATTATGAGAAGATAAAAACTTGATTGCTACAGTTAAAACTTTCTGAGCAATATTTTGAACCCTTCCATCCGGATCCACATACCGCACAGGGTTATTCCCTGCGTAGTGGTACAAACTGCTGTTGATCTTAATACTAGTGCCTAAATTTACATAAA
>CAZALL010000257.1:0-1435 GCA_964485955.1 uncultured Treponema sp.
GTAATCTTAAAATAATGTTAAATCCACTTTTTTATGGTGTCAAATTTATTTTATTAAATTTTTGTTTTTTAATTTTCATAAAAAAAAGCCCCGGAGCAAAGTCCAGAGCTTTTAAAAATTCAGTTTATTTTTTATTCCGCTTTTACAGCACGAGTCTTTTTTATGCCGGAAGTCTTTTTTACAGTTGAAGCAGATTTTTTTGCCTTTGCAGTAATCTCTGCAGTATGTTTTTCTGCATTAACAATGTCGTAAAATTCCTTTCCGTCCATTGTTTCAATTTCAAGCAAGCGGTTTGAAACATACTCAAGCAGTTCTTTATGACCTGTCAGAAGTTTTACTACGTACTTGTAGCGTTCTGCCATTACACGGGCAATTTCTTCATCAACATATTTTTGTGTTTCTTCACTAAACTCACGGACAATTGTAGGCTCTCCTCCGCGGTTACCTAAAACACCCTTACCAAGCGTCATATTCTTAAACTTGTCACTCATACCAAAGTCAACAATCATACGCTTGACAATTTCTGTTGCACGGGCAATATCATTTGAAGCTCCTGTAGAAACTTCACCAAATTCTACCTGTTCTGCAGCACGACCACCAAGCAGACTGTCAACTTCATTAATAAGATCCCGCTGAGTCTGCATAGTTTTTTCTTCTTCTTCACGATACTGGGTAAATCCGCCAACACCATGAGAACGAGGAACAACAGTAATCTTATTTACAGGAGGATAGCCTTCAGTAAAGGCACCAACTAATGCATGTCCTGTTTCATGAACTGCAACAAGTTTTCTTTCTTTTTCGTTTTCAGGCTTTGTCTTTTTCTTAAGTCCTATGCTTACCTTATCAATAGCTTCGTTCATGTCTGCCATTGTAACTTTTTTACGACCGTTTCTTACGGCAAGCAGGGCAGCCTCATTTATAACATTTGCAAGATCTGCTCCTGCAAAACCAATTGTTCCGTGGGCAATTGAAGTAAAATCTACATCACTGTCAAGTTTTACATTTTTTGCATGAATTCTTAAAATTGCCTCACGACCTTTTACATCAGGACGTTCAACTGGAACCTGGCGGTCAAAACGTCCCGGACGAAGAAGAGCTGGATCAAGAATATCCGCACGGTTTGTTGCTGCAAGAATTATAAGTCCTTTTTCATTGTCAAAACCGTCCATTTCTACAAGCAACTGATTTAATGTCTGTTCACGCTCATCATTACCGCCTAAATTATTTACACGGCTTTTACCAATTGCATCAAGTTCGTCAATAAAAATAATACAAGGAGCTTTTTCGCGAGCCTGCCTAAATAAATCACGTACACGGCTTGCACCAACACCAACAAACATTTCTACAAAGTCTGAACCACTTATGCGGAAGAACGGAACACCTGCTTCACCTGCAACAGCACGAGCTAAAAGTGTTTTACCAGTTCCTGGAGGTC
>CAZALL010000257.1:1445-1969 GCA_964485955.1 uncultured Treponema sp.
ACTAAGAGAACACCTTTTGGAATTTTACCACCAATATCAGTATATTTTTTTGGCTGCTTAAGAAAATCAACAACTTCAACAAGTTCTTCCTTAGCTTCATCAACTCCGGCAACATCAGAAAATCTTGTTTTTACCTTACCTTCTTCAATAGCCTTACTTCTTGAACCATTACTAAGTACAGAACCAATTCCGCCGACTCCTCCGCCACCCATTTTACGGGCTATAGCAATATAAATTATAATCAGTACGATAAACGGAAGAAGATTTATAATTATTCCTAAAATAAAACCTGTCTGTTTATGAACAAATCTGTAAGTCACTCCCTTTTCATCAAGAAGCGAAACAAAATTGTCCATAAGACCTATTTCTATTGTAGAAGAATAAACTATTTCTTTTGGCAAATCACTGTGCTTCATTAAAAACGGCAGTGAAGCAGACTTCTTTTTTCGAGAGGACTGAGGAAGAGCTTCTTTTTCTTCAGTATTGATTGGAGTAACTTCTTCATCCTGTACAGAAGAATTTTC
>CAZALL010000258.1:0-1965 GCA_964485955.1 uncultured Treponema sp.
AAAAACAGTGGCTCTATGGCAAATATTTTTTGTAATCTTTTTTTATTTTATGCTATAGCATACAACTGGACTTATGTAAAAAAATATTTAAAAGAAGCTTTTGATCATAGTGTAGAATTTACATTTGAAAAAATAACGAAAGATGATTTACCAGTTTGGGGAAAGCCCTTAGAATTTGAAGAAGACTGGTATAAGTATGTTCAATATTATAAAGATAGCGATGTAAATAAATTGGAAAATCTTATAAAAAAAATACCTTTCTAATTCAGGTTATCCTATTGAAAAAATCACCGAAGATGAATTACCTAACTGGGCAAAGACGACTAAATAATAAGTACGTAAGCCGTTGTAAGTTAGGGCGAAACCTTCTTCTACGTTAAGTTTTACAGATATTCAATTAGACTTCAGGAAATTCAAAATTTCCAAATTCGCACAGAGCATTAGAAACAGTTGCATGTTCTATCAATTCAAGATTTTTCTTTATTTTACGATAAAGTCTTATTTCACCAGTTCCAGTACCGCCACCTAAAACTTTAAGAACTTTTCTGCCACCGCAAGGACTTTCATAGTCACGCACAAACATTGCATCTGCCGGACAAAAAACATCTATATCCAGAACAAAATTGCGGTCATTAACACTTACGGTCCAATGAACCTTAAGTCCATCATCATCTTTTGGCATTTCAGAACAGTCAAATGTAATCTCATACTTTTTTTTCTTAAGTGCATTAAATTCAACAAGATGCTCGTCTATTTTTGCACATACCGTAAGACTGTCATTATATGCCCCCTGAGCTGCAAAACACGACTTAAACAAAGGTTTTCCCGTGATTATACTGGTTAAATTAGATGAACTTAAATGAAAAAATGGTGATGAAAAATCTTTACCCCAGTTTTTGTCAAAATAACCAAATGAAGATTTTGGAACAACCTGATACTCTTCACCATCTAAGTGAATAATTCCGCTTACAGAAGTTGCAGCTCCTAAAATATTCCAGTTAATTTCTTTACCTGTAAAATCCTGCTCAAAAGAATAAGAAGGATCATAATGAAGATCCCAGTCCATCTGGCCAGCATTACATAAAAGTTCAGGTTTTTCATTTAAATCTGAATAAGAAACGTTTACAGTTCCCTTAGTGCCTTTATCAGAAAGCATACAAGCCCCTGCTCCACCACCAGACGCAAGTCTGTCTGTTCCACAGCGGATTATAAATTCCTTGTGACCAATTTCAAGTTTTGAAGCTTCAAAAAAAGAATTTATCTGCCTTCCTTCAAGCCCATAGCAGCCTGCCTTAACCATAACATAGGAAGGAATAACCATAAGTTCTTCACTGGCAGTTTTTGCAGACTGAGTTCCAGCTAAAGCATACTGAAGATCAGCCTCTGTTTTTGCAAGGCGACTTTTAAAACCTAAAACAATTTCATCTGGGGATACTGAAGGATTTAAAATATAAAATTCAACAAAAAAAGTTCTCTCTTCTCCGCTTGAACGGCTAAATCCGCTCATAACAAGACGCCAGCGGTCAAAACCGCATTTTCTAAAAGCGCCTTTCAACATATATCTGTTATTTTTACTTATTTTTTTTGAAACCATACCCACGCCGCCTCTTAATAAAATAAATACTTCTATCTTATTAAGATTGTCGGCATTTTAAGGAGCTTAATTAAATAATTTATTAATTGTTTCCTGAAATTCTGATGTATCATTAGGATAATTTTCATCAAGAAATTCAAAACAGTTCTGAGCATTTCTCTGAACATGTTCATACCAGATTGTATAAAGTTCAGGTTCAAATCCTTCACCAGGATAAGGTGCTCCCTGCACGTCTGATAACAACTTTCTCATGATTTCTGCAAGTTCTTTAACTTTCTTGTCCATAAAAAACCTCTAATACCCTACATTATAAAGGCAAACTTATAATTTTGCCATAGTTTTTTTTAATTTCCGGTAAAATTAAAGATTTT
>CAZALL010000259.1:0-1960 GCA_964485955.1 uncultured Treponema sp.
ACACAGTCTGCATTTTCCATTAAATATTTTAGTAAAAGGAATTCAGTCTTTGAAAGTTCTATAGTTTTTCCATCTAAAAGTGCACTCATACTTGAAACATTAAGTTCAAGATTTCTTATTTTTAAATTCTGTTTTTTATCTAAATTATTTTCAGTCCGTCTTAAAACCGCACGCACTCTTGCAAGTAATTCTTCAATTTCAAAAGGCTTTGCAAGATAATCATCAGCTCCTGCATTAAGTCCATTAACTTTGTCATAAGTTTCACCCCTGGCAGTAACTAAAATTACAGGAACTTGGCTTGTCTTTCTGATACGTCGTAAAACTTCAAGACCACTAAGCTGAGGAAGCATAATATCAAGTAAAATTATATCTGGATTTTTTTCTTCAAATACACTAAGTGCCTGTCTGCCATCCGATGCAGTTTCTACTTCAAAACCTTCATGCTTAAGTTCAGCTTCAACAAAATCTCTTATTCCCTGATCATCTTCTACAATTAAAATTTTAATCATCATAGTATCCTGTTTTTAGAAACGTTGTATTTTTATTTTATTAGGCGAAAGAATTTCTTTATTAAACGAAAGTGCTTTTTTAAATTCAATTACATTAGCGTTCTGCATTTGAATACATGTAATTTCAACAGACTTTCCGCTTCTGTCAAATTTTATTACTGCGGAATCTGCAATTTTTTTTCCGTCAACATAAATATCATTTTTTGTAATCGAAGAAGGTGCAACTGGTGAAGAAAAATTTACACGCACTGTATTGCCATATAGTTCTGCCCGCGTAATAGAAAACCCCTGCCTTGTACTTTCAAGGCGCTGACCACCATAAGGAACATAACGTTTAGGCTGAGCAAATACAAATCCACCTGTAAACAAAAAAAATAATAATATATATGGAAATTTTCTTTTCATATCATCAGTTTAATTTAATTTTACTTCTTTGTCGCTATTTTAATTCTGAGAATTCTCTCATTTTCTTTTTAGATTCTTCTAATGTATCTGAACTTATAAAAGGCTATATTCTAAACATCAGGAATGAACAAAACATTCTAAAGGTTCCTGAAAAACTTAACAAATAAACATTAAAGAGGTAATTCTATGAAAAAGACATCTATCAGAACAGTAACAGTAAGTGCATTTATGCTAGCCCTTTTAGCAAGTCCTTCTTTTGCAAAAACAACAGTAAAAAGCAGTGGACTTAATGCTCCTTCAGAAAACAGAATAATTGTAAAAACAACTACAACAACTGTAGAAACATTCGATGATAGGGACAAAAAAAAGAAGGAAGAAATCAAACCTGAAAAAGACAACAAAAGACCTGGTCATGACATTAAAAAAAATGATGAAAAACCAAAGAAACCTGAAGTAAAAAAAGATTTTCCTAAAAAAGATGAACCTAAAAAGTTTGAAATAAAAAAATATGATGAAAAAAAAAGTGATTTAAGAGGTCCTAAAAAACCATACAGACCTGAAGCAAAACCAGAGCCTAAACCTTTACCAAAACATGAAGCAAAAACTTCAGCTAGTGCCGGTGAACTTCTTGCTGCTGGAATTATAGGAGCCTTAATTACAAGTGCAGTTGTTTCTGCTGCAAATTAAAAAATTAATAGTATTAAAAAGGGAAGTCTTCTGGAAACAGAAGGCTTTTTTTTATTTTCTTGACAATATATGCACTTTTATATTCTATAAATTAAAAATTTTATATATAATTCTCTACTATGAAACATAACATGCAAAAACTTCAGGAGCTGGCAGAAAAATACGGGCCACTCTGTGTAGGTCTTGATACAGATCCTTCTTACATTCCACAATCAATTTTAAAACTCTATGACAGTCCGGCACAAGCAGTACTTGCTTACAACAAAGAAATTATAAACCGCGTAAAATCTGGTCAAAGTGCATGCTGCTTTAAAGTTCAGATTGCTTATTATGAAGCCATGGGGCTTGAAGGTATGAAA
>CAZALL010000260.1:0-1940 GCA_964485955.1 uncultured Treponema sp.
AATGGTTTAATTCATACAACACAGCTTCACCTTACGGTCAAAACGACGGAGCTTTGTGGCAAGGCAAGGGGTATAATACAAGTTTAACGGGAGGAGTTCGCTTAGAAGGTTATGGATTTGAATTAACTTTTAAACCTCAAATTACCTTTAGTCAGAATTTGGAATTTACCCTTCTTCCTTCAGCCTACGATTCTGAATACGCTTACTTTTGGGGCCACGGAAATAATAAAGGTATAGACGCACCTCAGCGCTTTGGAAACACCCCTTACTGGCAGTACGACTGGGGCGATAGCGAAATTCGATGGACTTGGCATAGTTTTACAACCGGTTTTGGCACACAAAGCATATGGCTTGGTCCTGTAGAATTAAATCCATTACTGCATTCCAACAATGCACCAACTTACCCAAAATTTGATATAGGCATTAGAAAAACAGAACTGATTGTTCCGAACACAAACATATCTTTAGGAACAATTGAAGGCAGAATGTGGCTTGGTTACTTAACCGAATCTGACTATTTTGATAATGACGATACAAATAACCATAATCAAATTACAACTTTTTCAATATCCTACGAGCCGCCGTACTTGAGCGGACTTGTTTTTGGAATAAATAAAGTATGCTTAAGCAAGTGGGACAGCGACTTTTGGAAATATCTAAATCCTTTTTACGACGACAATTATGTTGGTTCAGATGCAAGCAAAGGCGAAGATCAAAAAATATCTGTAACTGTTGATTATTTTAATAAAAAAGCAAATCTCGAGTTATACACAGAATTAGGTCTTGATGACTATCTGCAAGGCGGTTGGATTATTGGTCTTTTACGCTACCCAATGGATTCTCTTATGTGGACTTTTGGATTAAAACAAATGCACAGTTATACTGACAAAATAAAGGGAGAATTAGTTCTGGAAGTTTCAAATATGGAGTTACCAAGCAACAAAATTGCAGCAAAAGCAAGTTATTCATATAATATGCATTATCAGATTTCTCAGGGCTACACAAACAGAGGTCAGGTAATTGGAACTGCATTAGCCAACGGCGGAAATTCTCAGTATTTAAAATATAAATTGTATTATCCAAAAGGTTGTTCTGAATTATTTTTTCAACGTACAAATCCAGATAATACATATTCATATTTAAATCTCTCAAATGAAAATCAGACTTATAAAAGTAACTTTTATGTTGGAATTTCAAACACACACTATGTTTTGCAAGATTTATATCTGAATTTTGGCTTTGTGTATAATCTAATTATAAATCCTTATTATTGGGATACTAGTGAAGATGGCTCTGTAATTCAAACTGGTTATATAAATAATTTTCATTTTTCTTTAGGTGCTAAATATACTTTTTAGGGAGAGATAAAAAATAAAGATAGCTAAATAATTAGTATGGAAAAATCTAGAAAAAAGAAGTCACTGCTTAATATAGTAGTTGCATTTGTGTCAAATATTTTAATATACGTTCTTTCTCTTTTTACAAGTAAGGTAATCAAGGAAAATTTAGGACTCCAGGTTTTAGGACTTAACGGAGTTTTAAGTAACGTAATTTCAATTCTTGGTCTTTCAGAAATGGGAATTGGAGCTGCCATTACTTTTGCACTGTACAAACCGCTTGCAGAAGATAATCACGATTTAATTAAGTCCATAATGACCTTTTACAAAAAGGCATATCGCATAGTTGCACTTATTGTACTTGTAATTGGACTTTTAATTTTCCCGCTCGTTCCGTCTTTTATTAAACATAGCGATTTTTCTAAACCTTATATTTATTTAGTTTATTCATTATTTTTGGTAAATAGCGTAATTTCTTATCTTTTAGTTTACAAAAGAACTTTAATCATTGCTGACCAAAAAAATTATGTAATAACAATAGCAACCTTAATTTACACTTATGCACTAAAAATTACTCAGCTGGCGGTTGTATATTTTACTTCG
>CAZALL010000261.1:0-1933 GCA_964485955.1 uncultured Treponema sp.
CCAGCAGGAGAAACTGTTCCACCAATCGTTACAGAACCTTGTGAACCATCACGCATTTTTACAATACCTGCACGTTCATAAAATGAAGCAATAGTACTTTCAAGGTATGCAGGGAATGCTTCTTCTCCAGGAATTTCTTCAAGACGACCTGACATTTCTCGCATAGCCTGTGCCCAACGGGAAGTAGAATCAGCTAAGAGTAAGACATTAAGTCCCATCTGTCTGTAATATTCAGCAAGAGTAACACCTGTATAAACAGAAGCTTCACGGGAAGCAACTGGCATTGATGATGTATTACAAATGATGATTGTTCTTTCCATTAAAGAATGACCCGTTTTTGGATCAATAAGTTCTGGAAATTCCGTAAGAGTTTCTACAACTTCACCTGCACGTTCTCCACATGCTGCAATAATTACAATGTCAACATCTGCATTACGGCTGGTTGTATGCTGCAATACAGTTTTTCCGGCACCAAAAGGACCTGGAATACAATAAGTTCCGCCTTTTGCAACAGGGAAAAATGTATCAATAAGACGAACTTTTGTTACCATCGGAGCTTCAGGCTTAAGACGTTCTGCATAACAGTTTACAGCTCTTTTTACTGGCCATTTAAAACTCATTGTAACATTTACGGATTTACCCTTTTCATCAACAAGTACTGCAATTTTTTCACGTATCGTATATGAACCTTTTTTTGCAACAGATTTTACTGTATAAGAACCAAGAAATCCAAAAGGAACAAAAATCTTATGTGTAAAAGCACCTTCAGGAACACTACCCAAAGCATCTCCTGCAAAAACAGTATCACCTTCCTTTACAAGCGGAGTAAATTCCCACTTTTTAGCTTCATCAAGAGGAGGAAGATATACACCTCTTTCAAGAAAGTAGCCAGACTTTTTAGCAAGATCAGGAAGCGGATTTTGAAGACCATCATATACGTGTCCCAAAAGACCTGGTCCTAAGTCAACACTAAGAAGATCCCCTGTAAATTCAACTGTACAGTCTGTAGAAATTCCCTTTGTCATTTCGTAAATCTGCATCTGGGCTGTATTTCCACGAATACGGATTACTTCACCTTTAAGGCTTGTATTTCCTACTTTTACGAAACCTACTTCATTAAGGGAAACATTACCTTCAAACTGTACAGAAACCATGTTTCCGTTAACGGCAACTACTTTGCCTTTTGTATCTGTCATTTCGATTCTCCAAGTATTTCATCATATAATTTACGGTAAGAAGCCATACCTTCTTCTTTATTGAATTTATGTATTCGTTCAGAAAGCATAAGACGCAAACCGTAATTGTAAACAGCATCTTCAGAAAACTGATCAAGAGGAGCAATTTTATCAAGAACAGAAAGCCTGTATTCATTTAAAAACTGCTCAGCCTTTAATGGACTGTCCATACCACAAGCAGTTCTTGCAGCCTGAACTATATCTCCTTCAGTTGTTGAAGGAATATCTTTTGCTTCTTTTTTCATCTTTAATGCACGAATCTGAGCTAAAGCAAAACGAAGTTTCCGTTCCCTGTCATACCACTGATTTAGAAAAGCGGAAGTTGTTTTTACATCTGCCTTAGGAGGCTCAAGAGAAAGATTTTCTGCAATTTTTACAGCTTTAGGGCTAAGAAAACGCCTGCATAAATCAAGAAAATATTCAGACGTAATGGAAGGCTTTGAACTGTCTGCAGAAGAAGAGAAAGATGGTAACTGCGCTATAAAATAATAGAGCTGACTCACTATTTTTTTCCCTTGGCAGTAGTTTTCTTTACTGCCGCTTTTTTAACAGGTGCTTTTTTTGCTGCCGTTTTTTTATCTTTTTTTGTATCTTCAGGAGTACTTTTTACAGTACTATCACTTTTCTGTATATCAAGAGAAAGAGCTGCATCTTTCATTAATTTAGAAATCTTTGGATTAAGATCAGCACTAAAGAGA
>CAZALL010000262.1:0-1912 GCA_964485955.1 uncultured Treponema sp.
ATCAAGAAACAAAAAAGTTAATGGTTGTTTTTTACCTGCTGGAACTGTCCAAAGTTTTTCAAGATAACGGAAGATATACATTAATGCTGGAGCAACTGCTTTTTCAGAAAGACGCATTAGTCCGCCCATTTCTATAGTCATAAGTTTTGAAAGATTTAATGTAGTTTTATCAGAATCAAAAATTGAACCAAAAGCACCGCCTGCACAATATGGGTCTAAGGCTGTTCTTATTGTATTATGTCCAGTTATTGGATCTGAATAATTTACATATCCTTGAAAACTTGTTAAATCCCTAGAAGAAATATCTTTTGTAGAAAGTAAAACAAGTGTTTCTTTTATCGCTTTACTCATTTCTGCATTTGTATCAATTCCTTGCTGAGCTAAAAGTCCTTCAATAAATTGCTGACACCACATTAGACTTTCTCTGTACTGAGTGTCTGTACATTCCTGAGGATTTAATAATTCACTCAAAGGCTGAAAGGCAACTTCATCTCTTCCGGGTTCTACATAAACACCACCTCCAGCAACCATAAATGCACGGCTTGAAAGTTGTTTATCTATACAAATAACATTGGCGTCTTTGTATTTTGTTGCCTGTGCCATAAGTAAAGCAAGTAAAGTTGATTTACCAGCACCTGTTGGACCAAAAACGAAAGTGTGTCCAACATCACGAACATTTAAATTTAAGAAAAAAGGAGTTCCATAACTTGTAGAACATGTAACAAGAGGAACTGCACTACCGCAGGTTTCAAGCGTAAAGTCATTGTACATCATTCCCTGCCATGCAGCACTTAAAGGAATAATGTTACTCATATTTCTTGTTGAAATTAAAGGACGGCGAATATTTGAATAAACATTTCCTGGCATCATACCAAGCCATGTTTCCATATTATTAAAAGTTTCTTCTTTTACAGAAAAACCGCAGGCTCTTACTGTCTGCTGAACTTTACGAGCTTTTTCTTTTGCTACCTGAAATTTTTTATCCCATACCATAAGACTTGAAGTATAATATCCAAGTACATAATCTCCCATGGCAATGTCTGCCATAATCTGACTTGCTTCACTTTCCATTTCGACAGCACCTCTATTTTCTCTATCAATTTCTACATTTGCAGCAAGTTCAGTAAACATTGTCATTGCACTTTTTCTTGAAGAATACATACGCTTTTGATATTTGTCTGCTTCTTTTGCAGATGTTTCTTTTGAAAGAGGAATAAAGCGTGTAGTCCAGCGAAACTCTGTCATCAATCGGTTTAAGCGATCAAAAATTGCAGGGTAAGTTCTGTTTGGAAAATCCATTACACTCATTACCGGCACATAGTATTCACCAATTTTTAATGGCATAGAAGTTTTTACATCCATATCACAAAGATAATTGTCTAAAAAGAAAAATGTATCTTCAGGATAAATTAAATCCTGTTTGTTCAACGAAACAGAATTTTTTAAATAAGAAAAAAGTTCACTGTCATTTAAACGATGACACCATATTTTTGTAGCAAGAGTTCCCATAACTTTTTCAACTTCATCAAGAAATATTTCTATTTCTCTTTGAAATTCACCAAGGTTTTGAGTGTTACCAAAATAAAGTTTTTTCTTATCTTCCTTTTCATTCTTTTTATTATTCTGTTTATTGTTTTTAAAGAATAAAGAACTTGCCTTATTTTCAAGATCGTTTGGAAGCTGGTAGCAAAAAGTTATGTAATAGTCAGTTGTAAAATGTTCCCCAAAATTGTGATAATTTTCTGCACGCCTTTGGTCTATAAGCCAGCCTGCAAGATTAGAAAATTCTCCTGCTGGATATTCTTTTGTTTTATATCTTCTAACATCAAAAAAAATTGCCCAACCTTCATTTTGTGCAAGTGTCATTACAGAGCGGTTAAAAAGATTTGCCATTGCTGCAATACTATCATCT
>CAZALL010000263.1:0-1884 GCA_964485955.1 uncultured Treponema sp.
AAAAGCAGGTGATAATACTTACCGTGAGTCAATAAACAGTGGTTTGGCAATGATTGGCGAAAGTGGAATTGCAGGTAAGGGATCAATTATTTCTGGAACTCTTGAAATGTCAAATGTTGATTTAACTTCACAGCTTACAGATATGATTGTAACTCAGCGTGGATTCCAGTCAAATGCTAAAACAATTCAGACTGATGATACTTTACTTGAAACTGTTTTAAGTCTTAAGCGTTAAATCTAATCAGATAAGATAAAAAATTACATCTAAAGAAAAAGGGACTGACTAGAATATGAAGTTTCTAATCAGTCCCTTTATTGTTTTTATCTTCTAAAAATTACATCTTAAAGTGTAAGTTTACAAGTCCGCTCCAGAGATTGTTTCTCATGTCCCAGCAGACACCAAGACCTGACTGGAATTTCCAAAAGTTAAATGAACAGCCTGCATAAAGTTGTGGCTGAATTCCAGAAAAATCAAATTTTCCGTCACCAGTGTAAACCTGTTCATAAACTTTACCATCAGCACCATTTCCTGAAGTAACTGTACCGTTATCTGTATTTGAATCTGTAAGTGAATCAATTAATTCAGTTTTGTTAACTGTAGCTTCATCAATGTCGTTTCCGTCATTTGTCGTTGAATAAGAATATGCCCAAGTGTCTGTAGAAGCACTTACAAGACCTCTAATACCGCCAAATAAAGTTACAAAAGAAAGTTCCTTTGACATTTGAGCCTGTAAATACATTGTCTGAGTTTTAAATGAAACTGCAATATTTCCTGTAGATGTCTGAGTTCCTACATTTTCAATTGTTGTAGTGTCATCAATTGAAGCTGCAACTCCGCCTTTTGAAAATACATAACCGCCACCTAAAGAAATTTTTGGAAGTGCAATGCTTCCTTCATAAATACAGTAACGAATATCAGCACCAATTGTAAGGTAGTCAATTGAGCCGTTAAAGTTTGCCCAACTAAAATCCCAGTTTCTTGACATATTCAGTACAGAAGAAGGATTTGAAGGATCTATCACAAAAAAGTCAGGATTTGTCATCATCGCATGAATACCTAAGTCAAATGGAAGATAGAGTCCGCCAAGTCTTAAATCAAGAGTTGCAGTTGGCATAAAAAATGTGTCTGGAATGTTTGAGAAATTTAAATTGCCTATTTTTGAAACTACATTTTCTGCTGTTTCTTCTGAAAGTCCAAGGCTTGTAAGTTTTGTTGTAAATTTATTCTGAAGTTCGCCAGCGGCATTGTAGTTTTTAAATAGAGTAGAAGCTGCAGTTTTAAATCCTGTCATATCCATGGCTGTTCCGCCAAACGTAAATCCACCGCCTAAATGTACTTGCATTGAAGGAAATATAAGACCAATGTAAGCGTCAGACCAGACATTTTGTTGTGTGGCAGCCTGTGGAACTACAACAAGCAGTGTACTTGAAAAAGAATTAAGACCGTCTGTAATGGTCTGTTTATCTTCATCTGTTAATTTTACGCTTGTTATGTCTTCTGCAAAAAGCATATTAGCAGTTAATGAAAGCAGTAGAATTGGAATAAAAATCTTTTTAAGGTTCATAGAATTACCCCCGTAAATTTAAATTAAATATTTTTAATTAAAACACCCATCTAGTCGAAAATGATAATTCAAAAATTTAAAAAAAACAAGTTTTTGGAGAAAATGTAGACTTTGTAACAAATAATTAGGTGAAATTTCAAAATGTGGGCAAATTTTATTTGAATGAAAAATGAATTTATTAAATAAAATTTAAAAAAAATCAACAAATATTAACTTTTATGCTTGACATAAACTTTTAAATTGTATATAGTTGTAAACATCACTTGCCGGTGTAGCTCAGTTGGTAGAGCGGAGGACTGAAAATCCTTATGTCGTCAGT
>CAZALL010000264.1:0-1867 GCA_964485955.1 uncultured Treponema sp.
TTTTCTTTTATAAAGTCCCTCTTAAAATCACCTCTGCTTCGTGAGTTTAAAAGTTCTTCTATCTTTTTTATATCCGTACTTCTTTCTAATTCATCCTCAATATTTTTTACCTGTGTTATGCAGTATACGTTTTTAACATTTGCCGCCTTCTTCGCCTTTTTGATATTCTCATTCAAGATATCTGTGTTCCCAATATCTGTGTCAAACACAAAAACCAAATTTGTTCCTTCAGACAATACTCTCAACTTTAAATCTGTAAGCCTTTCCTGAACAACATTTACTGTCAGAATTTTACCCGGCTGAATAAGTTGCATATCGGTTTTCAGTACTTCTATTAAGCGTTTTTCATCATCACCCTCAACAAAATATTGGTAAATTCCCTTCATAATACTCCTTTCACATTTCAGCCAATGCAAAAACTTTTTCAAGCATTGGTGCTGATGAAAAAAGATCATTCCGGACAGCATTTTTTACTGAATCTCTGTTCTTTTTAACATAATCTCCCGCATTCTCTGCCGAGATAAAACATTCATCCCCATAAATTTCTTTTCTAAGGAAATTAAAACTATGTTTCGGAAAATCCATATCCAAAATATCTGTGTTATGTGTTGTAAAAAACAGCTGACAATCTCCTTCTAATTTCTGAACCATCAAAGACAAAAAAGCCTTCTCTATATCCGAATGAATATAAGAAAACTTCTCATCACAATAGAAAAATGAATAACCGCCACATGCTAAAGCCGAATACATATTGGCAAGGCTTATACCTTCCTTTGTACCACTTGATAACTTGTCTTCCCCAACTATTACCCCATTTTTTATCATAACAGGCTCGTTTCCAAGTCTGATTATATAAGCATCTTTAACTTCTTTGACTTTCTCGACATTCGTAATAAGAGGATCCAAAGCCTGCAATGTATTTTTGAGAATCTGAAGAAACCGTTCTTCATTTTCAGGAATATATCGAGAAGCTATTCGTCTACTGTCTCCGGGAAATTCAAAAGCCCATGACAGTTTTTCAACCTTTTCGAGTTCTTTAATAAAATTATTGCTGAATTCTGCTTTTGAGTTTTTATCCAATCTTTCAAGACATTTTTCATAAGTATCTGTCTTGTTTATTTCTATCTTCTCTACCTTGGTCAGAAAATCTTCACTTGTGTAATTTTCTTCCGGATTTTCTTTTCCTTTGATCACTGAAGAAATTCTGTAGAAATTATCATTAACAACAAATTGGATTTCAAAATTCGCATCTCTCTTTACATCATTAATGCAAGAAATAACATTCACAAATTCTTTCCTATCGATGAAGTTAAAAATATTCATAAGCATCCGTCCAATAGAGGTTTTTCCGGATGCATTTGAGCCCATTAATATATTTAACTTTCTAAATCTAAAGTTTGGATGGTTTACTAAATTCTCAACCAGTTGATTTCCAACTATCTTTTTAGGGTATGACATATTGATTTCAAAATCATTAAAGGCCATATAATTATCAAGCTTCAAATTCATTAAAACCATTATAAGCGCCTCCTTGTATCTTTATTGTTTCCGTTTTTGGGAACTAATAATAATATATACTTTTTCCCACACTCCTGTCAATATATGTTCCACAAGGATGTAAAATAATTCTTACAGAAAAATGTCGTCGGACTTATCTTTGTAGTCCGGCATATACACAAGCAACGTGTACAAGTACTGATATACATTCAGCTTGTTTGCCGTGGCGGTTTCAACAACGGAACTCACCACTGCACCGGCCTCAGCCCCCGCCACAGAAGTGCGGAACAGGGAGTTATGACGGATAAGTGCGTAATTCTTGCCCTTTCTTTCGGCCAAGTTATTTGATAAATCACAGCTTCCGTCAAGC
>CAZALL010000265.1:0-1849 GCA_964485955.1 uncultured Treponema sp.
AAGCTGTTTATTCAGAATGTGAAAACCTTGCAGCTTAAACAAACTAGCATTTTTTATGTCTACTTTATTGACTTAGGTTCAGAATTTTAAAAATTAATTTTCTTCACCTTTTTAAACTATACTTCACGCACAACATCTGGATTCGTTTTAAAACCTGTAGCACGACCAATTTTTACTTCTTCAAGATAATTCTGTTTTGAAAGATTTCCTAAAATCGTTTCTCTAAGATATGAAGAATTAGAAAGACCTAAATATTCAGCAATTTCACTAATTTTTCTTGCTTTTTTATAACAAAAAGACAAAACCTTTTCATCATGTTCCGTACCATGACTTACTGGGACATATTCTAAATGAACATAAGAATCATCTTCCGTAAGACCTTCAGCATAGGTAAGATCGGGCAGAACAAGTGTAAAATGATCTGAAGTTAAATAAATATAAGGCTTATGATTTTTATCTGCATTTTCATATTCCTGAGCAATTTTATCAAATCCAGTTCCGGCGGCTTCCATTACATTGCATTTTACTAAAATATCACAGATAAGTTCGTTTCTACGCTTAGAAATAATATTTGAAAGATCATAAGTTTTTCCAATTTTTTCGCCCTGAAAAAAACTTCCAGGAGAAGAAATTTCAAGTCGATCCCTGAACATATCAATCTGAATCTGTGTGCCGTCTAAAAAATAATCACGATGGGCAACGGCGTTTATAATTCCTTCAAAAAGTGCTCTTTCTGGATATGAATCAATATTTTGTCTTCCGTCTGAAAGCTTTACAAAAGAATGATTCATTCTCTGCTTAACAAATTCAACCATAAATCTAATTGAACTTATAAGGTCTGAAGAATAACGATTCACAGTCACAACGCGTTCACTACCTTTATTAAATCCTGAAAAAACCGAACACAAAACTTCAGTCTTATTATCTGAATAATTATCCCTAAAAAGAATGGAACCTTTTTTAAGTTTGTTATTCTGGTCAAAAAATCCAATTGAAGCCAACGCTTTATCAGTTAATTCTTTTCCTTCGTTGTTGGTACTGTAAAAATCAAGCAGCGTAGAAAAATCTTTTCTATTATATTCTTCATCAGATTCAAGAGTATCATACTGGGCTTTCTGACTTTTTATACTCATCTGAATTATTTCTTCATAAGTTGCACCGTTCGTAAAACCATCACGACGCATATAAATTGCAGGAACTCCATTAAACTTAAGGACAACAGGTTTTACAGGCGATTCATAAATGTCGGCACGAATTATAAAAAGTTCTTTTTCATTATTTTTATATCGAATAAATGAAATGTGCATTGAAGGACGCGGAAAAATATGTTCATTTACCTGATTATTAAAAAAATTTCTTTCGCTATCAGCAGCCTTTCTTTCAAATCCTATAAGTTTACTACTTCCGTCTTCTACACCAATAAAAATTGAACCGCCTTCCGCATTAGAAAATCCTGCAACTGTTTTAAGCCAGCCTTCAATATTATTTCTATCTAGCCGAGCCTTTATTTCCATATTTACAGTTTCAATTTCTGATACTTGAACGATTTCGTCTAATTTCATAATTTAAAAGTGTCCTTTAACTTGAAGTACTTCAATTATACTTCAAACTCACTTCAAATTCAACTTCAAATTCACTTCAAACTCAACTTCAAATTCACTTCAAACTCAAATTGAAGTAAGTGAAATTGTAAAAACTAAGGCACTTCAACGCATTGCAATAACCATAGGAAAAGCGTAATAAGTTACTTTATAATTTTTGCCGTCAGAGGCAGTTGTTAAATAATCATTAATAACTGAATTTTCGTCTAATTCTTTATTCTGCAAGACATTAAGTATGTGCAAACTTA
>CAZALL010000266.1:0-1831 GCA_964485955.1 uncultured Treponema sp.
TATCATAACAACCATACTGCTTGTACTTTTTCCGGCTATATCACTTACTACAAATGAAATTCTGTCCTTTCTTGAAGGAATGATGTCATATAAGTCACCACATACGCCTTCACATGGATTCCATACGTTTCCAAGCTGAATACCTGGAAGGGCAGGAAGTTTTGCCGGATGAAGCTGATCTTGAATGCGACATGCTATATCAGCCTCGTTTTGTATAGCACTATGCTGTATAACTTCTTTAACTGAAATTACGCTCTTAATTGAAGCTGCGGCAAATTCTCCAAGCCTTGCAGCTGTTTTAAAATTATCTTCTGTAAATGGATTAGCATCAGCTTTACGGGCAAATGACATAAGTCCGATTACAGAATTCTGTACTTTTAGTGGTACAAAAATATAGGCAGATGCTTTTAAAAATTCTTCAGGACCGTTCTGGTAAACAATTTTACTTTTTGAAGGTTCTGTAATAAGTTCTGCCTTTCCAGATTTTACAATCTGACCAAATATGTTTTCATTTAATGAGAAGTTCGCATACTTGAAGTTTGTAGAAATTCTCAAAGGTTTGTGCGGTATGTCTGCAGAAAGTTTGTATGGAGGAGGGTAATCTCCGCTAAATGCTTTTACTGCAACAACATCATCAAAGTCGTCAACCATAAGAATTGTGCCACCGTCAGCAGCAATAATCTTCATGATTGTAGTGTTTATGTAATCAAGAAGTTTGTTCAGTCCTTCATCACTTCCGTAAGAATCTGAAGCTTTTGCCATAAAGTCACGGTTTATGTCAAGTAATGAAAGGTCATTTTTTGACAACTCTGCAACTTTAAGTTCTTTGTTTGCTTCTGCTCTTTTTGCTTCTTCTTCTGCCTGTTTTTTTAGCAGTTCAGGATCCTGAGAAGGATATGTTGCAAGTACAAAACTGTAAACAAGAACTAAAAATCCTGCGACTACAAGAGCTGTTGCAAAAATACATAAAGTTTTACTTGTTGTATCTTCAGGTACTTTTATAAGCGCCCCGTAAATGCTTATTCCACATACAATTAAAGTTGCAATAAGTGAAATTACACTAACCTGCGCTGTTTTTTTCTTCTTTGCAATAAGAAGAAGGATAAATATTCCTAGTGCTATTACTGCAGTTGCAATAAGTGGAATAAAGGCAAATCTGTCGTTAAAGATCAATTTTTGCTCCCTGTACCTAAAATCTAATGTTAATTTTAACATTGAAATTTTGTACCGTCAAGAAATCTTTTTAAAGAATTTGGAGTTTTTGAACTTTTAAGTTTCCTAAAAGGGTTCTTTAAAACTGCAGATTCTTCCTTTTATTATCGGCATAAAATGTAAAATTTCCTACTAGTGAAGGATTTTTTTCATGCGGATTTTTTCAAAAAAATTCTTAATTCTTCCTAAAAAAGAAGTTCCGTAATTGGTTTTAAAAACTCTGGCGGCAATGTCCAAGGTTATTTCGCTACCAAATTTCTTTTTTAGTTCATCCCAGTATTTTATTAGATAAACATAGAGATCGCTTTTTGTTCTGCCTTTAAAACGTTTCATGATGCGGTGCTGGTCAATCTGTCTTATTACTGGCAGGTAGACTTTGTTAAACCATGAAAGTACTGCTTCTTCAAAAAGAATTTCTTCTGTTTTTTCCATATTTATAAAATATTTGTGGCATAGTATGTGATTGTAAATTACGTCATATTGACCGGGTGTTGAAAAGTCTAGTGTCCAGTAGTCTGTTATGTCGCCAAAAACAGTTTCTGCGTAAAATGTTCTTTTTTCATATTGAATAATTTGTGCTATCATTTCTTCTTTAGTGGAACTTGGTTTAAGTGTAATT
>CAZALL010000267.1:0-1825 GCA_964485955.1 uncultured Treponema sp.
CAATTTATTCAGCTAAAAGTCACCCCCCGCTAAACTGCAATTGATCTGGGTTACAAAAAGTGCGGTTTTAGATCAGATTATTATTGCTTATTGTACCATTTTTTTTTCAATATTTCTATTTCATCCTTATTTACCCAGCCAGTTTTCCATATTTTTGAAAATGTACTCATACCCACATCTTTTTCATAAACTTGAAAAGAACACCTGTAAAACTGCTCGTCTTTTGATCTAAATAAAATATATAAATTTGAAATAGGTTCGTATATTATTTTTTCTTCACTTTCTCTTGGATGTTTTAAAAGCGAAACTATTGATGCCTTTGCCAGTTTTGTACAATAATAAGCTTCATCAATTGTATTTTTATTAAAAACAGTATTATCAGCCTCTACAATTCTAAAATAAGAATACCCTCCATAATCACCAAATTCATTCCAAACATAATCATACAAACCAAAAACATCATTCTCTAATAAATTATAATTATCAATTCCTCTCATAAGACAAGAAGCATTGTAAGGTATAAGACAGACAGGATTTGTATAAGGACTTTTTTCATAAAATCCCTCATCATAACAATCCAAAGTATACTCTTCTCCACCCATGAGATTACACATTCCTAATGAAGACATATCTTCTGTTACCTGATAAACAGGAAGATTTTCTCTTCCTACAATACTATCAGTTTTTGTACTCAGTAAAATTTTTGCTTCATTGCCCCATGGAAAAATTTTCTTTTCTCCTGCCAATGCTGCATATTCCCACTCGGCACTAGTAGGCAACCTATAATTTTTTCCAGTTTTATCGGAATACCACTGACAATAAGCAACTGCATCTATAAATGAAATCCTTTTTACTGGTAAGTCTGGCATTTCCAGTTGTTTCATATAACTTGAACCTTTGTCTCTTTCATATAAAGTTCGATAATTTGAATCCTCTAAAAATAATTGAAATTCAAGATAAGTAATCAAGTATTTTTTTATCGCATAATCAGACAATTCTACATCATGTTCTTTCCTATAATACTTCATTTTAACTTCATTTACTTCACCTGCAACACCAGTAAACGCTTTCTGCATCGCCTTAAAATAATCATTACCAATAACAGTTTTTACAGAATCTATTTTTATAAAAGAATTATCATATGCAAATAAAAATGTATTTAAAACAACTAGTATAAAAACTGAAAATTTCTTTTTCATAAATCATTTTTCCTCAATTACTTTCACTTCAATCTTAATTATTCTATCAAAAATTTCTGGATCTATAGCTCTCAAATCACGTCTTTCTTCACCTGTAGGCAACCTTGAAGTATCAGATGCTATTGCTTTTTTGTTTACACTATCATATCCGTTGATATTTACAAAATGACTTTCATCTCCATCTTTTCCAAGAATTCTTCCTATCAGAAAAAACTTTTCTTCAGAGTTTGCTGCATTTTCTATAATAGTTCCAACTTTACTTCCCATTTTTCCTGTATCAGTAACAGTTACATCTACCCCATATGCAGAAAGATAATCTTCAATTCCTGAAAAAATCATTCCATTTGAATTTGTTACAGATGAATTATTGAGCATATTAAAAGCCGAAGATGCTATAGGTGTATCCATGCAATTACCAAACTCATAAATGGCGACATTTGCGACCCTATTTGCAGCTATAAGAGTGCAACCTGTTAATGAGATTTTATCATTAGAGTTAGGCCATGTAACATTACCGTAATCCTGCATAAACTCTCTTGCATACCAAACATTAGTATTTATAATTTCCCTTCCATCCGGATCCACATACCGTACAGGATTATTTCCAGCGTAGTGGTACAAACTGC
>CAZALL010000268.1:0-1770 GCA_964485955.1 uncultured Treponema sp.
GTCAGGCTTGAAGGTTCAAATCTTGCTGAACAAAATATAAAATATATTACCGTTCCAGGCACTGCTTATGAACCTGAGATTTATACTCAGATACCACGGCTTCTTGCCGACGAAAAGGGACTTGAATAATGGACAGTTCAATTTGCCCTTACATAAACAAAAGTGGCATCACTTACAAGCAGTATAAAATTGACATCATAAAAGAAATTTTTAGAAAATCAATTCATATCTGTTCTTCACTTGTTCCATTTTTTTTAAAACTCTTTTACATTCCAACAATTTGTATTCTTACAGCTGCACTTATTTTTTATACCGTTTCAGAAATTGCCCGACTGCATGGAAAAAACATTCCCCTTATTTCTCAAATTACAGCTATTGCCGCCCGTAAGCGTGATGAAAATAAATTTGTTTTAGGACCGGTAACACTCGTTCTTGGAATTTTAGCCACCTCTCTTGTATGGAACCTTAAAGCTGCTTCTATAGGAATATATGCACTTGCTTTTGGTGACGGACTTGCAAGCCTTGCTGGTAAACTATTTGGTCAGATAAGGATTCCATGCACACAGGGAAAAACTGTTGCCGGAAGTCTTACCTGCTTTACTGCAATTTTTATTTCATGTTATTTAACGTGCCATGACTGCAAGACAGCCTTAATTATTGCCACAGTCGGAATGTTTATTGAACTTCTACCGCTTAAAGATTTTGACAACATTTTAATTCCAGTTTTATTGGGTGGCCTTTCACAAAATCTTATTCTTGGCTTTTAAAATTTAACGCCACATATACATACGGTGAATTGAATTTAAATAAAGAATTGTTCCAAGCGATAAAAAAATAATTCCCAATGCAAGAAAAACAAAATTATCTGCAATTATCAAAAAAGAATAACCTGCCGCAATTAGAACAAATCCCACTGCATTAGGTTTAAGTTCATCCATGCTTTTTGAATAAGTATTTAGTAAAATTATAATTAATGTTGCACATTCAACTGCTATGCATACAAAGAAAAAAAGTCTTTCATGTCCCCACATTACAATATTTGTAGAAAAAAATGTTAAAGTTTTAAGAGGCATAAAAAGAGAAGTACAAATTGAAAGCATTATCATTGCAATTATGTTACGTTCAAGATTTTGCCTTTGATCTGTTTCATAAAATATTGAAGCAAAAAAGAAACTTAAGGGAGCTAAAAATCTTGAGGCAAGAATAAGCCTGGCCGAAAAAGATAAAAGAGGACTATTTGTTTTCCACAATCCGTTTAAGGGAATAAAAAGCCTAAATAATTCCACAAAACATGCAGCTAAAAAACATAAAAAATATATTAATTCAGTAGACTGAGTTTTTTCAAATCCTATTTTTAAAGCAAGCAGTACTAATGGCACATAAAGTAAAAAAAATGCACAGGCTATAAGCGGTACATAAAAATTCTGTGCAAATAAAAAAACTTCTGGAAAAATATTAAAAGGTCTTACAGAATTTTCAAGCGGAACAAGAGTGCCTTTTATAAAAGCAAAAACATAAAGAGCTGTCATTGCAAGAAGTGTTAGAAATGAAATAATAAAAAAAATCGAAACCAGATGATTGCGGCCTTTTAATGTCATGGATAAAAGAATATCACAAGAAAAATATTTTATAAAGGGTATAAGATTTACTAAAGTCTCTAATATTTTTTTCCGATTTTATAGACAAAGGCGGAGGAATTATGAAAAAACTTAACATTTGCCTGATTTTAACATTAACATTAACATTTTCTGCTTTTGCAGGAGACGCAGC
>CAZALL010000269.1:0-1758 GCA_964485955.1 uncultured Treponema sp.
TGACCACCGTTAAAGCCACCCTGACGATTACCATTAAAGCCACCGCTTCTCTGACCACCGTTAAAGCCACCGTTTCTGTTGGAATTATAAGAACCTTCTCTTTCACGATTTTGGTAACCTTCACGAGCCTGAGCACCAGTAAAACCTGTGCCTTCACGACGAGTGCCACCCTGATAGCGACCTCTGGAACCACCACTTAAATTACCAGCCTTTACATTAGGACGAGCTGATGTAAGTTCAAAAGGTTTTTGTGAACGAGTAACACTAAATGACCTGCGTTCCCCTCCAGCTGAAGATTTTGAAGTTTCAGCCTTTGTTTCAACTTTAGGTTCTGCCTTTACTTCAGTTACCTTAGTATTATCTTCTGTCTTTTCTTCAACAGAAGATTTTGTTTCTTCAGTTTTAGATGCTGCAGGAACTGCTTTTTTTGCAACAATTCTAAGACCTTCCTTTTTTGGAGAGGCATCAGTTTTTCTCTTAACAACAACAACCTTTTTTACAGGTGCACTTTTTGCAACAGTATCAGGTTTCTTGTCTTTTTTAATCAACTTAACTTCGGGCTTCTTCTCTATTTCCTCAGCCATATATTTCCTTTATTCCTTAAATTATTCCTGTTCGAAAACCAGTTCAACACCACACTTTGGACAGTGCTGCATATCGAGAGTAATTTTTGCACCACACTCAGGACACTGATATTCTTCTTCCGATTCTTCTTCTGTAACTTCTTCGTCTTCAAACTCAACGTTTTCACTGATGATTTTATTTACAGCTTCAATTTCTTCTTCTGAAAGACCTTCAACCTTTTGAGCAGTACCTTCATTATAAGCAGTAACAAACTGTTCAATATCATCTATGCCTGCTTCTTTAAGGATTGCAGCAACTCTCTGGTCAACACCCGGAAGCTGGGCAACAGTCTGAATTTCTTCATAATCATTCCCATTAGAAGCAAAAAGTTCTTCAGCAGCTTTCTTTGTATCAGCTTCAACAATATCCATTTCTGCAGCCTGAGAAATTGTTTTGACATCAATATTCCAGTCACACAGTCTGTTTGCAAGACGAACATTCTGACCCTGTTTACCAATAGCAAGTGAATACTGAGTATCACCAACAATCGCAAGAGCTTCTTTTTTATCAAAGTCAAGAATTACAACACGCTCAACTTCTGCCGGAGAAAGTGCATTCTTAATAAATTCACGAGGATCTTCATTATATGAAATTACATCAATTTTTTCACCCTCAAGTTCATGAATTACATTCTGAATACGAACACCCTTAAGTCCAACACATGCACCTACAGGATCAACATCTTCTTTATTTGAATAAACTGCAATCTTTGTACGGTAACCTGCTTCACGGACAACTTTCTGAATTCCAATAATATTTTCATTAATTTCAGGAACTTCAAGTTCAAGAAGTTTTTTTACAAGTTCCGGATCTGTACGACTCAATATAAGCTGAACACCGCTGGCAGTACGCTTTAAATCAACACAAACAGTTCTTATGCGTTCATTTTTTTCATAAACTTCATGAGGATTCTGAAACTTGAGAGGAAGCAAACCTTCAACTCTTCCAAGGTCAACATAAATGCTTCCCTTATATTCCCTCTGAACATTACCAACAATAAGTTCACCAACTTTATTTTTAAATTCATTATAAAGAGTATCTTTAAAATTTTCACTCAAATTCTGATGAGCAGCCTGTTTACCAATAGAAACTGCAGCACGACCAAAATCATGGGGATCAACTTTAACATCCATT
>CAZALL010000270.1:0-1752 GCA_964485955.1 uncultured Treponema sp.
CATCTCCTACAGAAACTTCTTCACCCGCTTCTTCAAGTTTTTCATGAAGTGCTGTGTTTCCGTCAGATGGAATACATGCCATAACGCCGGTGGAATTTAGAATATCAATGTCTAAGTCTACAGGGTAATAAACGATGTTAAAAGTCTTTACGTTTGCAGTATCCGGGCAAGTGTTTTTTAAGAGAGTAAGATTACTTCCGTTTGTGTCTTCAAGGCGAACTTCAAGGTCATAATTTACATAGATATTTACTTTAGGAAGATTTGCAGAAGAAGAACCTGTCATAACGGCAGTAATAGTTCCGGCAACTCCTCCAGTGTAGGCTTTTATGCCTGTAACTTTAAGCTGGCGTTTTGCAGTATCATCCTCATAAGTAAAATAATCTGTATAACTTCCGCTGGAAGATGATGAAGTCATAACTGAATACCAGTTGACCGTTGCATTTAACGGATTAGTCTTGTAATTAATAACTTCAGTGTAACCCGGGATTACATGAAGAGAGCCTAAGTCCAAAGAAATTTCTGTACTTGCTTTTACGATAACAGTACATCGTGCAGTGTTTCCATTAGGAAGTTTTGCAATTACAGAGCATGAACCTACATTTTTTGGAGTTACTGTACACTTCTGTCCTTTTGACTTACTTACGGCAACAATTGCAAGACCATTCTGCTTAGTGCATGACCATTCAATATTTGAATAATCAGATGCTGAACCATTTGTAAGTTCTGCGGTAAGAGTAAATGAACCGTCATCACGGTAAACAGTTTCAAGATTTGAATTAAGGGAAACAGTTATTTCACCCTTCTCTTCTACAACAATGTAAAGTTCTGCATAAGAGCCAGATTCTTCATGTTCACAAGCAATTACATATTCTCCACCATAATTAAATGTAACATAAACATCAGAACCGTAAGCAACTTTGTCTGTATTTTCATCAAGCAAAGTAATTCCGTTGTCCTTATTTTTTACAGACCATTTAAGACCGTATTTTTCTGTTTCTTCAATGTCATCTCCAGTAATTGTTGCAGAAAGAGTCCTGCTTGTTCCGGCTTCTACAGTAAGAATTGAATTTCCTAAAGAAACAACAGGTTTTGAAACATCTACTACACTTACAGAAACAAGCATTTCGGCAGTGGCAATTACAGTTCCGTCTGATGCAACCATCTGGGCTGTTAAAGAAGCGTTACCATAACCTGTTCCGCAGACCCATGCAACAGAATTAGAGCCGCTTATAATGCAGACATCTTCGTTTGTTGACGAATACTTTATTTCGTAATCTTCTTCAACAGAAGGAATCTGAAGCGGATAAAAATAAAGTTTTTCTGTAGTAATATTTGCAGAATTTGAACTAAAGGCAAAATCATCATAATTTGAAACCATAACGATTATATCTACCTGACGGCTTGCCTTTGCGTGCTTTACATGAACTTTTGTAGTTCCGCTTCTTCCAGTTGGAATAATCGAACATTGTTCAGCAACAGAAGTTAAGGCAACAAGATTGTAATCATCCGCCCACCAGATAAAGTCCTGACCGTCTGTTTCTTCTCCGTTTACAAGCGTTGCAGTAATTAAAGTCTGATTTGTATCATCTGGCTTTAATTTTACGATATTTTGGGAAGCAGTAATATAAACTCCATCTTCCTGAGTGTCTTCTATTACAACAAGAACTGTTTTTGAATAACTTGATGAATAGCGGGTATTGTAAACCGTGATGTAATCAATTCCTGTATTAAGTCCTTTTACATAAGCTGAAC
>CAZALL010000271.1:0-1734 GCA_964485955.1 uncultured Treponema sp.
GGTGCTTATTCCGTAGCCGTTGTTCTCACATACAAACACTACCGGCAGTTTCCATACGCTTGCGAGATTCAGTGCCTCGTGTGTTGCTCCCACACCGTTTGCACCGTCGCCGAAGAAGCATACACATACCGCTCCGTTCTTTTTCATCTTTGCAGTGATTCCTGCTCCGCATGCAAGTGTTGCTCCGCCTCCGACAATACCGTTTGCTCCCAGGATTCCAAGATCGGTGTCCGTGATGTGCATCGATCCGCCCTTGCCGTGACAGTATCCTGTTTCCTTGCCGCAGAGTTCTGCCATCATTTTCTTCATATCGGCTCCCTTTGCCAGAATCTGTCCGTGACCTCTGTGAGTACATGTAATATAGTCTTCCTTGTTAAGATTCATGCATACTCCTGTCGGTATTGCTTCCTGTCCTATCGACAGATGTATGAATCCCTGCACAACTCCCTGTGCAAAACTTCTTGAAGCCTGTTTTTCAAAATTTCTTATTCTCTGCATTGTTCTGTATGCTTCAAGCGCTCTTTCCTGTGGTATAGCCATTACTAAAACCTCCTTTTAAATTTAATTTATTTTTTAGGCATATGTATTGATATATTATCCACATCTCTTGCCGCTTCTGCTACTGCTTCTGATATGGTTGGATGTGAATGAATTGTCTCAACAATATCCTCCACTGTTCCGTTCATTTTCATATATGCAGCCGCCTCAGCAACAAGTTCCGTTGCACTTCTGCCTATAAAATGAGCTCCTAATATTTTCTTTGTTTTTTTGTCTGCAACTATTTTGAACATTCCATCAGTATCACCTGATGCAACAGCTTTGCCGCATGCAACCAGCGGGAATATTCCCGCTGCGACATCAAAGCCTTTTTCTTTTGCTTCTTTTTCGGTAAGTCCGACACATCCAACCTCCGGAGTTGTATATATGCAGGCAGGTATTATATCAAAACTCATCTTTTTATCTTTTCCCATTGCATTCTCTGCCGCACATATTCCCATTTCAGAAGCAACATGCGCAAGCTGCCTTTTACCTGTTACATCGCCGATTGCATATATGCCTGAGATGCTCGTTTCCATCCTGTCATTTACACTTATGAAGCCTCTGTCCATTTCAAATCCCATTGATCCGAATTGTTCCGAATTAGGCTTTCTTCCTGTTGATATGAGTACCTTATCACCTGAAACAGTTTCGGTAGTATTATCTGCACGCTGCACAATAACATTCAGCCTGCCGTCATCTCTTTTGACGATTTCCTGCACCTTGCTGTCCGCTTTTATTTCTATGCCGCTTTGCTCTAACATATGCCTCATCATTTCTGAAACAGTCTCATCCTGCACCGCAACAACAGTTGGCAGCATCTCTATAATTGTGACCTTGCATCCATAGGCGTTAAAAATTGTTGCAAACTCACAGCCTATGACTCCACCGCCTATGATTACAAGACTTTCCGGCATCTGTGTGCATGCAAGAAGTTCCTCACTTGTCACAACACCATCTTCATCTGCTCCCTTTACCGGCGGAAGCTTTGGAGAAGAGCCCGTGGCTATAATCAGCTTTCCGAATTCAAGTTCGAGTCTTTCATTGCCGTTATCAACGAAAATTCTTTTGTCTCCAGCAAGCACACCACATCCCTGATAAAGTTCAACACCATTTGACTGAAGCAATCCGCTTACGCCCTTTACCAGCTGCTTTACAGCTCTGTCTTTGGCTTTCACAGCTTTGCTGAAATCCAGA
>CAZALL010000272.1:0-1724 GCA_964485955.1 uncultured Treponema sp.
CGAAAAACTTTGCTTACAAAATAACGCTTAAAAATAAAAAAGGGGCATCCAAACTAGATGTCCCTTAAAATTTAAATTTTATTTTGATTACTCAACTGTAAAATCAAATGTTAAATTTGGATCTTCATAGAAGATTGCTCGCAATGTTCCTTTGTTACAGTTAATAATTGACTGATATGAAGAATACCACTGAGTTCCTTCTTTTCTGTGCTGTTCAAGGCTCTTTTTACCTTCAACTTCAGCAAATTCATGCAACTGCTGCATCATCATATCGCGATTTTCTTCTGCCATAACAAAATCCATTGTAAGCATATGGCCGTCTACAACTTCTTCGCTAGAAAATTCAGAACGAACATCAAACTCACTTGTATCAGGAGTGAAAAGCTGAGAATATTTAACTTTTGCCATTAAATCCTGCATACTCTGTTCATCTTTAACATCGGCATAACCTTCAGTAAGAGTTTTGTAACGACCAATACCAGAACCAATAACGGCTTTGTCTTTATATTCGCTATTAAGATAGAAGTTAGTCTGAATATCCTGCATATCATTCCAAATAAGTTTGTTATCAACTAATTCAAGAACTCCGTGATGACCAGATTTATCAGCCATAAAGAAACCTGCACCCCATGTAAAATGTTCAGCCATAAGTCCGTGAAGATTTACAGATTTTGCGATTTCCAAAGCTTCATCTACAGTAGCAGCCTGTTCACCAATATAGCGAATCAAAGCTACAACAGACATTGACAATTCTGCATTAGGATTTGTAGCAACGCTATTCTGAATTCCAGTTTCTGCTGGCTGAGAACTTCGCATATTTCCTTCAATATAGAAACCTTTTTCGTTCAAAATATCAGTTGTAAAGAACAAAAGACCCGCCAATTCATCTTTTGAAATTCCATTTTTCTTTACTTCGTCAAAAGTTGTTCCGCTTAACGGATTATGAGCAAGACCTACAGTTTTATAATGGCCTGGAACATTTGTTCTAATTACATAACAAGGTCTTTCAGAATAGAAGAAGTCCAATGAACGACCAATAACCATATCGCCATTTGCAAGAACTTTTCCAACTGCAGAACAGCCAAAGCCTTTTCCACAATGTTCTTTATCTTTTTTTAAGCCAAGATCGTAATCAATTTCTGTAACTACAGGAAGTTCGATAACATAATCGCCTAAAACTTTTCCTTTTACATTGTCAGAATTGCAACTTGCAAAAATTACTGACAACCCCAAAACTACTGCTGAAACTAAAAATTTTGCAGTTCTCTTCATATGTACCTCCTAGTACGCATAAAATAAGTTCAAATTAAATTTTACTCAACTGTTAAATCGAATGTTAAATTATCTTTTTCAAAGAATGTAACTTTTAAAGTCTTTTTGTTACAGTTTGCAACTGACTGCCATGCCGACTGCCACAATCCAACTTCTCGCAACTGTGAATCTGTAGCATTTTTTGCAGCTTCATTATCTTTTGCAAGAACACTCATAATATAATCTTTATTTGCAGGATCATAAGCATCTTTATAAGTTAAAATTCCGCCCCATTTTTCCCATTCAGCACGATATTCGCCCATTACTTCACCACGAGGGTCAAAAATACAATTTGCAGAATCAAATGTCATCTGATTGTAACGAACTTTTGTAATTAAATCGTGCATATCTTGTTCAGTTTTAACGCTATCAATGCCAGCTTTTACAACTTCGTAACGACCAAGTCCCATTCG
>CAZALL010000273.1:0-1706 GCA_964485955.1 uncultured Treponema sp.
ACTGTGATTATTACAAGGCTTATGTAGAATAAATGGTTTTTAGGCAGGCTTTTGTGTCTGCCTGATTTTCAATGAAATTAATTACAGGAACTGATATGAAAAAATACTTTACCTTAATTTTAGCAGCCTTAACTTTATTTTTTACAGGCTGTCATTTTATAGCATCATTTACGGACAGTGTAGATGATGACAATATTTCTCTTACCCTTGATAAAACAAAAACTTCCGTCAGTATTGGCGGAATGGAAGTTGTAAATCTTACGGCTTCCAAAAAACAGAACAAGGCAAACATTCAGTGGCTTTATGATGAATCCGTAATTTTTGCCAAAACAGATAATTATTCTGCTGTTATTACAGGCCTTACTTCAGGAACAACGACCCTTACAGCAATTTGTGGCTCTAACTCTGCTTCCTGCGTAATAAATGTAAGCCAGGATTCTTACGCTGTAACAATTACAAATCCTTATGTCTATGCTTCAACTGATTATGTAGATGTTGAACCAAATCAGACGGTTAAAATCAGTGCAGCTCTTTTTGGAGGAACTGTTGCAGATATAGATGATTATACCTGGACAATCGATAAGCCTTCTGTTGCCTCTCTTTCTACTGAAGGGAACTACTGCTGGATTACAGGTAAAAATGATGGAATTGCAAAACTTACAGTAAAGCATCAAAAAGCAGCCTACGGATATTCAGTTCTTGTAAACTGTTCTTCTGACGGAACTTCTCAAACTTATATTACTACAGAAGAAAATATTCTTACTATAAATCTAAGTGAAGATAATACTTCAACTTTTAGAATTGACCTTGTAAATCCTATTATTGAAGATTATGCAAGTGGTTTTGAGTTTTCTGTAGTTGATTCTTTAGGAAACGAAATATCTTCAAAACCTGTTGTAGTATCAAATGCTGTAGACGGTGAAGTTACACTTACAGCCTACGAAGAATGTGAGTGCTATGTTCGCTGTACTCATCCGTCTGCAATTTATTCACTTGATGTTTTAGTCCGTGTAATTAAAAATGCAGAAACAGCTTATATTGAACCTTCTCAGACTCTAGTTACTGTTTCAGATTCTGATTATGAAAATGTTGAACTTTCACTTGTAAATTATTCAGGAACAGTTGAAACTTCAAACTTTGAATGGTCTTTTTCTGATAATGCAGAAGAATATCTTGATTACACAATTTATAATGGTTCTTCTGACACTACAGGAGATAAAATCAGTTTTAAAGGTATTAAAAACGGAAGCGTAAAAATTACTGTTTCTTATCCAGGCGTTTCTTCAAGAGACATTGTTGTTTTAATCCGCAATGTTACTACAGAGGCAGCTGATGCAACGACTTACATCACGACTTCCCAGAACTTTGTAAAACTTTCTCTTGATGATGATGAAAATAAAATCTCTCAGATTTATATAAACTTAAAGAATGCTGAAAATGCAGACATTAAAAACCTTCACTGGAAAATTACAAACTGTGCTTCAGACGGAAGTGATAGTGCTGTAGTAACTTACAAAACTGGAGACGGAACTTCATCCTCTGTTTCTTCTCGTGCAGCAACTATTTCATCTTCTGTGAATGCTTATTGTGTAATTGAAGCTGTAAATCCCGGAACTGCATACATTGATATTTCTCATCCAAAAGCACTTTATTCAACACGCATTACTGTTATAGTAAGTGAAAAATCTACTGCTGTAGTTCAAAAA
>CAZALL010000274.1:0-1698 GCA_964485955.1 uncultured Treponema sp.
AAATGGAACTAAAACTGCCATTACAACTTCTGCAAGTGCAACTATTACAGTTACAACAAAAATTGTTGCAACAACACCTGTAATTACAACAGATTTAAGTTCTACAAGTTCTTCTGGAAGTCTTAGCATTATAGCTACTGGAAACGGAACTATTACATACCAGCTTTATAAAGACGGTTCTGCTTCTGGTAGTGCACAGTCAAGCGGTTCATTTACTGTAACAGAAAGCGGAACTTATTACATTATTGCAACTAACACTTATGATGGTTCTACAGCAAGTACAAAATCAACTGAGTGTACAGTAACATTAGAAACTTCTGGATCTGGCGGAATAAGCATTCAGTTCTAGAAAAGTTTCATTGTGGTCAGAGTGTCATCCTGAGCTTGCTCAGGATCTGTATATTGGTGTTTATTAAAAATGGGGAACAGGTTATGTGTTCCCTTTTTTTTAAGTTTTAAGGGGAAGAAATAATGTTTAAGAAAATTAGTAAGGCATTAGGAACTTTTTTTGTTTGTCTTTCACTGTTTGCTTTTACTGCATGTTCTGATTTGATAGAAGCTGGCGGTAAGCAGGATGAAGTGCAGTATGGTTCTATCACAGTAGGACAGAGAGATGGTGTTGGCAATTCCCGAGCAATTGATTATTCACAATTGACAAGTGCAAGTATAAAAGTTTATTACTTTGCCGGTCAAAAAATAAATACAGTAGGACCTGTTGAGGCAACTGTTAATTCAACAACTGGAGCTGCTTCAGGAACTGTAGAAAAAATACCAGTTGGTAAAAATCGTGTAATTGAAGTTACATCAAATATTACTGGTGCAACCTTGTACTGTCTTGTTGACGAAATTAAATTGGGCGATAACGGAGCTATAAGTGTTAACTGGGATTCAACTGCTTTAGGTTCTGTTTATTACAATTTAATGCTTGACGGAACTGATGTTTCTTCTTACGGAACTACAGAAAAATCTGCAATTACTGCAATGATTCCGACAAATGTTCACGCAAGTTTAGTAAATGTAGAACAAATTGCATCTGACTATAAAAACTCAACTTCTTCTACTTCATATATTTTAGATTACGGAACTGTAAAAATTTCTGCTACAGGATGTTCAGGCTATTCTTATCAGATTACCGACATTGCAACACAAAAACAAAGTATTTCATCTTCTTCTTATTCGCAAGAATTAAAGACAACTCCAGGCACTTGGAAACTTTGGATTTATGATTCTACCGGTGCAAAAGTTGAAACAAAAACACTTGCAGTTGCAGAAGATGCGGTAACAACAGTTACTTCAACTTATAAAGAAGGTGTAGTTGATTTTAGCGATAAAACAATTATTTTTGTAAAAGCAAGTTCAGCTCCAAAAATTTGGGCATGGGAAGACAGCGGTGCTGAGCTTTCAAAATTGGCTGGTGCAACATGGGAAAATCAGCCAACAATGTCAGAAGCTACAACAGATTATATGGCTTCTCCTAGCGGCTGGTACATGATTGACTATACAAAATATGTAACTGGAAAAGTAATTAAATTTATGTTGAATAGTGGTAGTGAAATTACAGGAAAAGCAGGTACATTCTGGTATGACGGTTCTTCTTGCTCAAGCATAAATCCTTCTCCTGTTAGTACAGAAGGGGAAGTCGTTGTTTCAGTTGAAAACCCTGCCGTTCCACTTCCTCCAACAGTAAGCATAAATTAC
>CAZALL010000275.1:0-1687 GCA_964485955.1 uncultured Treponema sp.
TTATTATTGTGCAGATGAAGAACTCTTAAACAGTTTTACTGAAGCAGGTTATGTTGATTACAAAGTTGCACGATATTTTGCCTGTGCAGAACTAACGCAAACAGCTTCAGACTTTGCATGGGAAAATATAAGCCTTTCAAAATTTCCGCTTGTAATTTATAACAGTCTTACTGAAGAACCTCGCTATTATGAATTTAGAGTTTTACAGAATGGAAGTGAAGTTGGAGCCGTTACTTGTGTTGCAGATAAAAATGAAGGAAGCTCTGTAAAATATATTCTTCCTTTTGCAAATCAAGTTGAATCTTCAAAAGCACGAAAAGCAATTTCTAAGAATGCAATGTTTGTTGATTCAGGTTATCCGACTAAGCTGAATGTAAAAATTGACTTTTCAAGGGCAATCAATACATCTGATGGCAAAGAGGTAAATGAACTTGAAACAGATATTTCTGCGAGTGAGTTTATAAATACTGCAAGTGATACACTTCTTCTTGAATTAGGATTAGACAGTCAGCAAAAAATTGATGACTATCTTGCAAGTCTTGAAGTTGAAGAAGAAAGAATTGAAAATTTGTGGCAGGAAATTGACAGACAAAGTGATCTTATTTTAGAGCAGGACTGTGAACTACTTTTAAAAGAAGTAAAGTCTACAAATCGTGCAGCAGAAGTTCCTTATGATGAAAAGACTTTACCTAAATGGAAAAATATTATAGGCTGGACAAATCCTAGTTCATATTGCGGCCCTAGCTGCGTTTCTTTTATACTCTTAGGGTATGGAAAAGATTCTGGTTATGTTGATATTCCAACAGAAGATAATGAATACTTAATTACTGCTTTTTATAATGAGGTAGAAGAAAAAATTGGAAAAGGTCCAAAGTTGTTTTCTGATTTTAGATATTTTATGGAAAATAATTCTAACTATACTTTAAAAACAGATTTTGGACACTTTTGGAATACAATAAAAGGTAACATTGATAAAGGTTATCCTTCAATTTCACTTAGAAGTTCTAAATCTTTTGAAAGTCTTGCCTGGCATTATAGAGTTGTATATGGAACAAAAATCAGTCATATGTCAGAAAATAAAAGTTTTTTATGGTGGACATGGATAAATTATTATGACGAGTGTTCTTATATAATGCATGATAATGGAAGCGATGGAGGTAAATTCTTCTATGAAGCAAAATTTACAGGAAATCACGTATGGAGTGCACATGTTGAAGAGAAATAATTTTATTGCAGTTTGTATATTATTTATGGTAACACTGGTTGGATTTACAGCATGCTGTGATGAAGATCTTCCTCCTACAAGTAGAGCTTTTTCAGTGTATGTAATTGGTTTAGAAGGGCGAGAAGTTGATCTTTTTGAAGATGAAAACTGGTTCGTAAATGCTGGTCTTTATAATGATGAAATATCTGATGAATGTCTAAGATGGAGAGAAAAAATGAGAGTGCCAAATATTCCTATTTATGAAGGAGATTTTAAAAATGACAATTATGAAGGCGTTAGTTTAAGTAAAGAGTGCGAAGCGTTAAAAAATGGAACAGGAAAATTTTATTGTCTTGTAAATGTTCCTGGAGGTGATAATTATCTTCCAGAATATGAAACATTTAGAATTGACTATAAGTCAAATGACTATGAATATGAAGTTTTCCTTAAGAAAAAGAGTTCTTCGACATCTGAATAGTTAAA
>CAZALL010000276.1:0-1666 GCA_964485955.1 uncultured Treponema sp.
TGTTGTAAAAGAAATGTCTCCAGTAAATGAAGGTGTAAAGTTGTAAAATAAACCGCTTCCCGCAGCAAGTGTTCCGTTTAGGTAAGAAGATGAATCTTCACTCCATACAATTTTGATTTTATCAGAAGAAGAAATTTTTATAGAAGGAGTTACACTGCCGTCTTCTTCATTGTATTTTGCTCCAGTGTCTGCAATTCCGTTTACATAAAAAATCACAGTACCATTAACAGCTTTGTTTCCAATATTGTATCCTACTGCATTTGTATAAGTCTGACATTCAATTATAAGATCATAAGCATAATCTGCTGAGTATGAAGCAATTGATTTGTCCAGATAATAAAGCGGATTTTTTTGAGCAAGGGGAAATCTTTTTGCAGGAGAGGTAATTGGACTTGAAGAAAAATTTTCATTTATAATCTGAAGATAACTTTCCTGGCTGTAATTAAGTTCTTCATTTATTAAGAGAGTATTTTCTTTTTCTTCTATGCTTAAATTTGTGTCTGTGAGAGATGTGTTTTCATGAATTAATATATATGTTCCCTGGGAAGAATAATATTTTTTGTACATTGAACAATCTGCAAAAGGTGAAAAAGTATCTGGATACTGAAGGTAGAGTGCAAATGATGAATTTATTTTTGTAAAAAAATAATCGCATGAATCTTTTGCCTTAAAAGAATATTTGTAAAGGTTTATATTAGATGAATTATCCTGTGTAAAATATTTTTGAACTTCACCTAAGAAAGCATTGCCTGGTGTTTCATAAGTTCCATAGTTTCCAAGAGTTGATTTTATTGTGTTTTCATCTGTCTTAGAAAATGTTACAGCGATGGCGGGAAGGCTTTTTCCATTTGCAGAAGAAACTGCATCGCTTGAAAGTATAAGTGCATTTTCCGCAGGTAAAATAATGTATTGGGAAGAAGAAAGTTTTTTGTATTTTCTTCCCTTTGAATCTGAATAAATTCCGTTTTTTGTTTCAATAAAAATTTCATTTATATTTTTTAAACTTTCTGTATCTGGCAAAATAAAACGTCTTCCTTCAATAAAATTATTTATGGCAATTTCATTTTTTGTAACACAGGATGTACCTGTATATTCTTTTGTTTTTTGTTCAAGCATTTCATAACGTAAAAGAAAATCACTTTTTAATTTATCATTTTCAAAATGTAGCATTAAACCTGGAGCCTGATTGTTCCCTCCGCCAATGTTTTGTGAAGTTTTGGAAGAAGAATAATAATCTGGAAAATAAATTCCACGGTTTGAAATCCTTGCATGTTTTAAAAATTTGTTTCCCTTATAACCAAAAGCAAATGTATTTTCTGTAAATTCATCTGCAAAAATTGTTTCAAAATAATATGAATTTTTTATCGTAAGTAAAAAATCTAAGTCGACCATCTGGTTTATAACTGGGGGCGAAAATGAAAACGTTGGTGTGGTTTTAAAACCAAAACTTGAATTGAATGGTGAAATAATTTGTGTCTGCCAGTATCCTTTAGCAGTAAATATAATGTCAGTATCGTTTTTTTTATAATTCCATAAACTGCCTGAATTTTGAGAAAGTGAGGGTGGAATGTTAAATGCAGATGATAAAAAATTAATTGAAGTATCTTCGTTTGTCTGTGTAAAGTTTGTATTTTCTTGAGCATAAGTTTTTAGTGTTGTTAATAAA
>CAZALL010000277.1:0-1654 GCA_964485955.1 uncultured Treponema sp.
ATATTGCGTCCACAAATCCATACAGAAACAGTCTTTGTAACTCCTTCAATAGGAATAGGACGAATAGCCTTAATGTAGAAAGAATTTACACCACGGCGGAAGAAGTTAACCTTAATTCCAAGAACCTTTTCATCTGTAAGATCTGTATTGCGAATATCTTCAAGTGGCTCTTTTCCATTAGGACCTCCATCAAAAAGACGGGCATAAATATATCCGTAGTCAGGTGAAATTTTTACATTCCACAAACCTTCGCGTTCAAAGCGGTCAACACCAACTTCACGAAGAGCCTGCTTTGCACTGTCATTGCCGATAACCGAAGCATCTGCTTCTGCAATACTAGCCTGAGCAAGGGCTGTAGAAACTGCAAGAACTGCAGTAAACAAAATAGCAATATATTTTTTCATACTGTACTTCCTTCTATTTATTTTTCAGGGGATGCAGTTCTTCCTGAAGAAGATGCTGATGAACTTTCACTTTCACCAAAATCTGCATCACGAAGCTCATAACCGTCATATACGTTAACAAGAGTATTTGTAACATACTTAATCTGATCAAAATAGATAACAAAATCATCTACAAATTCATTTATATCAGAACGAACTCTAATACCAAGGAAAGAAAGGTTTTTTGGACCTGTACGAAGTCTTGAATGCTGATTAAGATATTTTGGAATATTAATTACAAGATTTCTCCATCCGTTAAACTTAAGGTTTCCACCAGGAATTACATGAGTTCTTCCATCAGCGTCACGAACTAAAATATCAATGTAATAAAGATAACCTGCACCCCATACCCAGAAGTCAAATGCAGTAACATTTCCTACAAATTCAATTTCTGTACGTTTACCTTCTGAATCAACAGGAAATACTTCAAACCAGTTTTCACCCTTTCGGTCAAATTTTGTCTTAACACCTAAAACTTTTGGTGCTGGATCGTTTGCTTTTACATAAGGGCGGAGAGACAATGGCATTCCGTCAAAATAACTTATAAGTGGATAACCTTCGGTTACAAATCGTGTAGCCTGAACGTTCCATGTCCAATCCATGTCTTCTGCGTTATCAAAATTATCAATAACGATTGTTTCTACTGCCCTTTCATTTGGCTGTGCTACTGCCGGAAGACAGAGAGCAAATGCCAGGAAGAGGCTTGATAAAATAACTACGCCCTTTTTCATGCAATACTCCTTGAATACAAGACAATCTCTATATTTTAATTCAGATAGACTGCCTTATTTACTTATCGGTAAAAACTTTGTGTTTGAACAGTAATTTTTTTATAAATTTCCTGAATTTTTCACAGATACCTTATAAAACTTTAAAAGTAACGTCTGCATTATAAATTCCCTAAGCCTACTTTGTCAAATTATTTACATATTACGGATTACTGTCACAAAATTACATTTTTCATAACATGTCCATACTTGAATTTAAGGCAAAAAAAAAGTAAATTATAGCCGAGTTTCCCCTTGGTAACTCAAGAAAGATTTTTACAGGAGCTAATATATGTATAGTTACAAAGAAATTGGTTTGGTTAACACAAAGCACATGTTCGAAGCTGCAATGAAAGGTCAGTACGCAATTCCAGCATACAACTTCAGCAACATGGAACAGATGCAGTCTATTATCAAAGCTTGTGTTGAAACAAAGTCACCTGT
>CAZALL010000278.1:0-453 GCA_964485955.1 uncultured Treponema sp.
CATCGGGATCAACTTTATTAAACGTTGTCTGCCAGAGGCCTGTTTTTTCATCAAATGACATTTCCTGAGTGTAATCAGGAGATTTTGCCCTGTCTTTTTTATAGAAATTTACACTTACTTTTGAACTTGTAGGAGCCCAGAGTCTTACTGTAACTGACTTATCTGAATAAACAGCACCAAGTTCTACATCAGCTGAAGGAACTGTTTTTTCTGACATTTCAATTGCAAGTGCAGTATTGTCAACCTGTGCTTTTGATTCAAATACAGGATTATCTATATAAAGTGTTTTTGAAAGCGGTACATTTTCGCCAAGAGTTACAATTGCTCTTTTAGCATAATTAAATTCATGACTCTGAGAATCAGCATTTATTACATCAGCAATTACATATTCTTTGCCGGAAGAATCTTTTACACTAAAACCAGAAGCTCCTCCGTCCTTATCAAGACCATAAC
>CAZALL010000278.1:463-1651 GCA_964485955.1 uncultured Treponema sp.
CGGCCGCTAAATTTTAATGTAATCTGATTTTGTTTTGAAAGAACTGCAGAATCAAACTTTGGCTCGTAAGGCTGCACTGCATAAGTATTCTGATCATTTGAATAAATTACTATGCTTTTACAGACATTAATATCAAATATACGGTCATCTTCACCGTCTTTTACCCAAGCTTCATTTTTTCTTACAATAAGACCTATTTTTCCTTCTTCAGATGCAGGCTTAAATCCGCCAGAAGAAGATCCATCTGTTTTAAAACGCATGTAGGCAATTCCGTCTTCAACAGACCACTTTTGTGAATACTTCCACATGTTGTTTCCGTCACCACCAGGAACTGCCCATGTCCACAAAGACCATTCATCATAAGATTTATCCGGGCGAACGTAATAAATTACAATTTCGTCATCAGATGGAGCTAATTTTTCATTAAGTGAAAGTACTGCCGGTAAATTTGGATTAGCAGCATTTTCAATTGTTCCAGGTTCGACTGATACTTCTTTAGAAGCAGACTTTGAACTGGAAGCACATCCTGTAAACATAAGAGCTGCAAGAATTAAAGCAGAATAAGAACTATGCCTGTTAAGCTTCATATAATTTTTCCTCCAGACCACTAGGGTCAATTTTATATACAGCAAAAGAATAATTTTTTAAATTAAATGTACAGCGTATTTTCTGGTTTTCATAGTCAAGTGTCCAGCCGTGTGTATCTTTTGAATCAGTATAATATTGGGCTTTTCCACGACGGAGAGCTGAATATTTTTTTCTGAGTAAAATTAAATTTCTGTGCAAGGCAAGAAGTGAATCATTACTCTCTGAATCTTTATGCATAAGTTCCCAATTTAACGGATAACGCATTTTAATGTCATCAAATGGTCCTGGGACACACGCATCTTTCTGACCAAATTCCGTACCATTGTAAACAAAAGGTGTCTGAGGAGAAAGCAGAAGAAGTGCTGTGGCAAATTTTAACTGTCTGCGGTCACTGTAAAGGCTTGCAGGCATTGAAGCAAGGGCATCATGGTTACAGAGCATATATCCTAAGCGTGCCTTTGAAGAATAAGAACTTAAATCAGAATCCCTGCAGACTGCTTTAAATAAATCTGTACTTCCATTAAAAATTGCCTTCTGAACAAGACGGGTAAAGTCAAAGTCAAAAAGCATATTAAATTCTGCATCTTTATTTTTACCAAA
>CAZALL010000279.1:0-1621 GCA_964485955.1 uncultured Treponema sp.
TAAATACAAAGCAGTCAGCAGGAACAATTTTGAGCTGGGCAAACAGAGGTATTGCGGGAGAAGTATTCAGCAATGATCACTTTGCTTCTTGTGCACTTATAAACTATAATCCTGTAACTCATATGCTTGAATATGCTACAGGTGGTGGTTCTGCACAAATCTTGTATTATAATGCCCAAAGTGATACAATCAGAAAAATATCTGAAAAGAGTGAAGCTATTGGTGTTGATAAAACTATTGAATATAAAGACTTTGAACAGGAAGTTCAGTCAGGTGATATAATCTTAGCCTACACTGACGGACTTGTAGAAGCATTAAATTCAAAAGGTGAGCAATACGGAAAAGAAAAACTGATGAAGATTGCAAAAGAAAATCATGCATCTTCTGGAAAAGATATTGCCGGTCTTGTAAAGACTGACATTAAAAACTTTGTAGGTAGTGCCAGTCAGCATGATGATCAGACACTGCTTGTTATTAAAATTCAGTAATTATCATTAAGGAGCATAACTTATGGAACTGAAAATCAGGAAAAACGGAGAAGTCTACATCATTGATGTAAATGGTGAAATGGACTTGTACAATTCCTACAAACTTAAGGAACTTGTAATGAAGATGCTTGAAAAGAACGTAAAATCTTTCATCATCAATCTTGAACAGGTCGATTACATTGACTCGTCTGGAATCGGTGCCCTTATTTACATCTGCTCAACAATCAAAAAGATGAATCTTAAGTTGCAGATTGCAAACGTTCACGGTTCTGTTAAAAAGGTTATTGAGTTGACAAAACTTATGGGCTACTTCCCTATTTCTAACAGTGTAGAAGAAGCATTGCTTATGATTAACGAATAGGAAGGTTTTTTAGATGGAAGAAATTAAAGAATTACGTGCTGACGGGAAAGATCCTCTTTTTGATAAAGAAAATATGCTTTACAAGGAGTTTCCTTCAGATTTCAGACAGATTCGCTACTTTACACTTTTAATTGTACAGTCTGCTCCTCTAGAAATTAAGGAAATTAATCTTCTTGAACAGCAGATTAGTGAAGTTATCAAAAATGGTGTTAAACATGGTAATAACTGTGACATCAACAAAAAAATTAAAGTCTGGTATTCATTTAGTCCTACACATGCCCACCTTATTGTAGAAGATGAAGGTGAAGGTTTTAAGGATATTGAAAAATGGAACGAATTTAACAGAAAACGTCTTGAATGTCTTCATAATTCTAATTTCGAAGAACTTTCAAATTATGTTTCTTTCCGTACAAAAAAATCAGATGAACAGGACGGAGGTAATGCCCTCTTTGCTGCTCTTGAATATTGGAACGGCGGATTTGTTTACAACGACAAACGTAATGGTGTTGCAATGCTTAAAAAATTCCAGCAGAAACGCCATGGTGTTACAGTAGGCGAATAAAACAGTAAAAATTCTGTACCCTGAATTATTTTCGGGGTATTTTTTTTTGCAAATTTATTTGACACTTGCAATTTCTTTGTGTATATTTGATGAAACTTGGGGGTGCACCGGTTTCGACAGTTTAGAGAAATCTTGTGCTGCATGTGGGTGTGAAGGTACCCTGAACTGACAAAACAATAACTGCAAAACGTAGAGAAGACGAAAAGTCTG
>CAZALL010000280.1:0-1619 GCA_964485955.1 uncultured Treponema sp.
AGGAAGTCCTGCAATTGTCTGAGGAATTAAAAGCAGTTCTTCTCCATTTTCAGAAGATTGAGAGCGGCCCGTAATTATAATTTCACTTCCGTTTCTTGCAACAACATAATTAAAGCCCTGTAAACTTTTTTCAACTTCGCCGGCAGTTACTTTTGTACTCATACGAGAAGCTGAACGATTTCCACTCTTGTCTACTGCAGAAAGAAAAAATGTATATGAAGTTCCATTTGTAAGATTTAATGCAACATAACGATTTTTATCGGACGGAACAAATACTTCTTCACTAAGAGAACCGTCAGCAGGTTTTGAAGAAATATAAGTTCCATCAAAATCTGCATCAGAAGGATTTGTCCATGACAAAATTACATGTGAGTTTCCAGGTTCTGCCAGAATATTTTTTATAACCTGAGGAGCACTAAATTCTACAGGAATAGAAGAGTCATAATCAAAAACACAAGAAACAGCCTGATTTGAAAGTGAAGCACTTATTGCAGGATTACCATCTTTTACATTTAAAAGCAATGACTTCCACTGCTCCTGGCTACCCGTATAAAATATTTTTGAAATATTACGATCACCTAAAGTAGCACCAAATGCAATCTGTTCTACAGAAGAAGGAATCAAAATCCATTCAAGTTTAGAACAGTTCCAAAATGCTCCTTCTTTAATATTTTTAAGACCTTCCGGCAACTGAATACCTTTTAATCCAGTACATCCCTGAAAGGCATTTCTACCAATTATTTTTAATGAAGAAGGTAAATTTACTTTTGTAATGCGGTGACAGTTTTCAAAAACACGCTCACCAATTTCTCTAACAGGAAGTCCCTTGTGTGTAGAAAAAATATTTAATGTAATTTCATCTTCTTTAGGAACCTGTAATTCTTCTTCCGGAGTAGCATGCCTTGTATTTGTAGGATCTCCTGTAAAAGCAGAAACAATGTAATAAGTTCCATCACTTGAAAGAGTAAATTCAAGTCCTTCTGACTGACATGGAGCATTTCCTTCAATTAAATATGGCTGTGAAGAAAGAGACTTATTGTCGTACGTTGTAAAAGAAAAAGTATATTTTTTTCCTGCAAAAAGATTTTCCTTACAAAATTTTACAGCATCTTTGTCAAGGTTAAAAGTTTCAGCTAAAGTTCCGTCAACACTGACAGAAAGTACTGTACCTGCAAAAGCACTGTCTTTTGGATTTGTCCACGCAAGAAAAGCCTTATCTTCATTAAAAGAAAGAACTGCGTTTTTTACCTGAGCAGGACCATAGGCATTTGTTGGAGTAAAATCCTGTGACACTGGAGTTGAACGGTTTCCGTCTTCATCAAGAGCATAAAGGGTAACACAATACTTTACTCCGTTTACAAGATCTTCAATTAAATATGATGACTCCTGAGCACCAGCAATAAATGAATTGACATAAGTTTTATCTGCTGAAGTTATATAAATTTCCGTTCCATAAAAATCTTCATCTTCCGGATTTGTCCACGACAAAAAAAGACTTTCGCTCTTTGCTAAAAGTGAAAGATCCGTAACACTTTCAGGCGGTGTTTCATCTTCAAGCGAATTACAAGAAACAAAATAAAAAGAAAAAATAGATGCAGTTAAACAAAACAAAAAAAGAG
>CAZALL010000281.1:0-1618 GCA_964485955.1 uncultured Treponema sp.
TAGTAAGTTCCTTCAACTTCGTTAGAGCCTTTTGATTCTGGAAGATTATCTGTTATTGCAGTCTCATTTGAAGTTTGAGGATTGTCTGGATTATCCGAGCTGTCCTCATTGCAGGCAAAAAATAATGCTGATGTCACTAATAAAAGTGATGCATAAACTGATAATTGTTTTTTCATTTTGTTACCTCTCAAAAAAAATTATTGAGTATCATTAAAAATACTTATCTAAAAATTATAATATGGAAATATTAAAATTCAAGTAAAAAACATTTTTTTATAAAAGCCTAAAATATGCATATTTTCCTTCAAAAAATTAGAGATTTTAGCGTTTTTTGTTTGACGAAAACATACTTTTAATGTAAACTAAAGAAAATTAATAAAGTCGCTGTCTTATGCACCAGACAGTCGGAGGTATATGTCTAACAATAATACAATAGTCCCTGGATTTGATGATGAAAAGGACGATAGCCTTAAAATTACACTTGAAAGTATTAAAGAAGTAGACCATTCTCTTTGTATTTATCTTAATGGCTATATTGACACATACAACTCAAGTTTTTTCCAGAAACGTATTTCTAAGGTTGTAGAAGCAGGTTTTGTAAATTTAATTTTTAACTGTTCAAGCCTTAATTATGTTTCATCAACTGGTATTGGTTCATTTACTGCTTTTTTAAAAATGGTAAAACCAAAAGGCGGTGATGTAGTTCTTCTTAATATTCAGGCAAAAGTTTTTGAAGTATTTTCACTTCTTGGATTCAGTCAGTTCTTTAATATTAAAGAAACTATGCAAGATTCAATAGATTTCTTTAAAAAAGGCGGAACTCCTACTGTAAGCAGTGTCTTCCCTAAGATTTTTTCTTGCCCTGTTTGTGCAAAACGTCTTAAGGCTACAAAAAGCGGTCGTTTCCGTTGTTCTGAATGTAAATCAATTATTGCAATTGATAAGCAGGGTCAGGTCTTTTTAGGATAAGTATTTGGTCTTAAAAATAAAGAGCGCATTCTTTTAGCAGAATGCGTTTTTTTTTGTCAAGAGCATATTTTGTGGAAAGGTTGTGGAAAAGTATCTTAATTCCTTATAGATTAAGGGGAAAAAATTTATAGGATTTTTTTTTATAATTTCCATAATCTCTAAAAATGTATACTAAACACATAATTCTTTATAATACAAGTAATTAACTAAAATAAGCATAAAAGTATCTAATTTTGCATAATATCAAGAATTAAAGAGCCTTAATCTTTTTATACTGAACAATCATAGAGTACAAACTGTGGAAAACTTGTGTGTTCTGTGGGGAAAGTTGTGGATAAGTGCTTTATAAGCACCCGTTTACTAATGTTTTGTCATTTTTAATTGTCTAAAATAATTTCAGGGTCAAAGTCTATATGTAAAAAAAGAAAAGAGCAAAACCTTGAGAAAGCATCGTTTTTTTTACACTTGCATTCCTAGGAAAAAACATTTATTTTTAAATAAATTACACTTATATTTCACATATTTTACACATATAACGCACGATTTTGGAGGCACATTATGGCAAACTTAACAATTACTTTAGACGATCAGGACAAAAAAGACATTTCTTCATTTTGTGAACAGATTGGAATGACTGTTTCTGGGCTCT
>CAZALL010000282.1:0-1611 GCA_964485955.1 uncultured Treponema sp.
GAAAATCCCTGAGCTGCTTCTCTGGAAAGTTTCATCTGTGGAAGTTTACCAGGTATTGTGTCTTTTAAAGAAACTGTTGGATCTCCAGCACCTGTTACGCGAAGTGCCTGGTAAACCCATGAACGACCACTTAAAGGATCGCGGATTGCTCCACCAATACAAGTTGCGGCTCCACCAAAAGGTTCAATTTCTGTAGGATGGTTGTGTGTTTCGTTTTTAAACTGTAAAAGCCATCTTTCTACAGCCTGTGGGGAATTTTCATCTATTGGATTTCCGTCTTTATCTCTTGTGTAGTGAACATCGATAAAAATTGAACATGCATTAATTTCTTCGCTAAGTTCAAGGTCATCAAGCTTACCGTGTTTTTTAAATATTTTGCACCAATGCATGCCATGTCCATCAATGTAACTTTTTTGTCTTTACGACCTGCATAGAGATCTGTACGCATTGTTTTATATTCATCAAGACTTTGCTTGATAACTTTTGCATAAGGTCCTTTTTCGATTTTTATTTTATTAAGGATTGTATTAAACGTTGTATGTCGGCAGTGATCTGACCAGTATGTGTCTAAAACACGGATTTCTGTAAAAGTTGGATCGCGTTTTTCGCTCTTAAAATAAGACTGCAGAAAAAGAAGATCCGCATTGTCCATTGCAAGACCAAGTTTATTTCTATAGTCATTGAGCTGTTTTTTATTGAGTTTAATAAAACCGTCAACAGTAACAATGTCACTAACTTCATTAGTGTGCATTTTTAAGGTCTGAGGTTTTGAAGAATCTGTTAAACGGCTGTCTACGGGATTTACTAAATAGTTTTGAATTTTTGTAAGATCTTCAATACTAACATTTCCGTCAAGAATTACAATTTTTGCACAGCGTACTAAAGGAGGCTGATTTCCTACACTTGTGGATGATGACATTCCTTCACGTAAAAGGGTAAGACATTGTTCTGCACTGTCTGCCCTCTGATCGTACTGACCGGGAAGATATTCCCAGATTATCTGTGTTTGTTCTGGCTTTACTTCAAGATTTTCGAATGTAACAAAGTCGCTTTGTGGTTCAGAAAAAATTCTTGTTGCAGCAGCTTTTGCAACTTCTTCTACAACATTTTCAATATCATAGCGGTTAAGATAGCGAACACCAGTAACGCCACTGATGCCTAAAAATCCGTTAATTTCGGAAAAAATACGATTAGCCTCGTTTTGAAAACCGGCCTTTCTTTCTACATAAATGCGGTACATTATATCAGTATAGAAAAAAAATGACTGTTATTCAATTATCTTTTAATTTTTGTCGTTTTATTTTATTTCTGTTGTATCTAATTTTAAGCCGATGCTGTAAATTTGATATTTTATAAAATCTTCCCTTAATTATTTTTTATACTTATGCTATATTTTATCTATGGCTAACGGAAGATTTTTACCAATCGGCATTCAGACATTTTCGGAAATCCGCTCTCGTAATGCAGTTTACGCAGATAAAACGGCTTTTGTTTACAAACTTGCAACCGAAGGAAAACCTTATTTTTTAAGTCGCCCTCGTCGTTTTGGGAAAAGCCTTTTTTTATCTACGCTTGAAGCATATTTTTTAGGTAAGAAAGAACTTTTCACAG
>CAZALL010000283.1:0-1609 GCA_964485955.1 uncultured Treponema sp.
CCCATTCCCATTCGGCTTCGGTCGGTAGGCGATATCCATTGGCGGTAAAGTCGCAGGTTGCAGCATTCCATGTATCATCGCTTGAAGTTGGTATGCTTGAAGTTTCAACTTCTGCCCAATTTGTAATACCACTTACTGTGTAACATGGATTTAAGTTTTTACTTAAAGAAAGTTTGTTGCAGTATGTTATTGCAGCATAGTAGCTTACGCAGTTTACAGGGTTATTGTCGGCACTTCCGTCTGTGTTTGCCATATTGTTCGGGCAGCTTGACATTATGCTTTTGTATTCTGCCTGTGTTACTTCGTGGTCACACATATAAAATGCAGATATTGTAAGAGTTCTTCCGCTTATAAATACTTCTGAAGTTGGAGTCCACTCTTCGCTTCCTGTAATACTTGCAGCATTTATTTTTACAAAATCACTTTCCGTACTTGAGTCACTATCGCCAGTATCACCGCCATCGCCTGTATCTCCACCGGAAGACTGACTTGTTACTACTACTGTACAAGTAGTAGCTTTACTTTTGTTTCCTACTGTATCAACACTTACTACATAGAAGGTATAGGAATATTTATTTGAATCAATATCGTTAAACGTATATGAAGCACTTTTGTCTGTAGATTGAACTGTAGAAGAAGCTTGTGATTCCTCTGAATTTTCTGTGTCTTTTGTTGTGTAATAAATTTCTACATGGTCAAAGTCTGTGTCACTTGGATTTTTCCAGTTTAGTTCAATAGTACCTTGTGATGACTGGTAATTGCTGTTTATTTCAGTTACCTGGGCAGGGGCAGTAAAGTCAAAGTTGTTTACGGTAAATGTTTGTGAGAATATATTATTTTGATAGTCTTTTACTGCAATTGTATATGTTCCGTTTGCACTTTCATCTGTGGCTTTTATTGTAAATGAATACTTTGTTGCCTCATCTCCATTTACAATTTGATTGGCAGAGGATTCTTCATTAAATAGTGATTCAATATTTTCTTTTTTAACTTCGCCTTGTTTCCATACAACTTTTGAAATTTTATATGTAGTTGTAATAGTAGCAGAAACAGTTACACTTTGATTTGTTTTTTCTTCTGGTACTGTTACGCTTATACTTGCACTTGCTTCTTTGTCATCTGCAGCAGAAGAAACTTTTTTTAGACTTACTTGAAATTTATTTTTTCCGTTAGTTAGATAAGTTGCAATTGGTTCAGAAAAATAAGTGAGAGAGCCATTGGAGTAAAGTTCAATTTTTATTTTAAGTTCTTTGTAGGCTGGAAGTGAATCTATAACAAAGTTTTTGTTTTCGAGGCTGTCATTTGCAGTAAACTCAAAAGTTTTTCCTATTGGATTAAAGGAGCCTGTAATGTTTATTTTTAAAAGCGTTTCGCCGTCTTGTGAACTTTCGTTTATTTCCTTAAAAATTTTTGAATCGAGTTTTAAACTGACACTTGCATCGTTGTCTTGTGAACATGAAAAAATTACAAAGCCTGCAAGTAAAGTAAAAAAAACTTTAGTAAAAAAAGTAAAAAATCTTTTAAGTGTCTTCATACATGCCTCAAATGCTTCTTAAATTTAAAATATTTTATACCTGCTTTGAACTTAATGCAACTTGCTTGTGTTTTT
>CAZALL010000284.1:0-1608 GCA_964485955.1 uncultured Treponema sp.
ATGCATTGTATGTGTCAGAATAATCTGGAGAAGGACAGGCTGCTGCACTGGAAATTCTTACTGATTCTGTCCATGCTTCTTTGTAAACTTCCGGGGCGTTTTGTGGTAAATCAACTTTAAAAAAAGTTCCTTTGTCAAAGTAATACCAGTTGTGACCTACTTTTGTCTTGTCAATTTCCTTTGCTTCAAGAAATTTATTTGCACAAGAAGTAAGGCTTAGTAAAAAAAATACCGCAGATGAAAGTACAAAGAGCTTTTTATAATTCATTTGAACATTGTACAATTAAAATGAATGAGTTGCAATTCTGTAATATTATTCATCAGGTGCTATGATGATGATAAATAATAGATTTTATGGGCTAATATAACTTTTTTCTACCACTACAGTCAATTATAAATTCCCTCTATCTAAAAACATCAAATTATTGTCAATTATCTACATTTATATTGAGTTTTTTTTTAATTCCATTTATCATTGTATTTAAAAAATAATTCCTGAATTTTGGGAGAAAATATATGACATCTAAATTTGACTTTACTGTAGAAAATTTGGGAGAATGCAAAATTCATTCACCTATAGACTTTTCTGCAACTTACGGAGATTTCCGTGCCAATTATGTAAAAGATACTTCATTTGTAAGAAAATCAGTTAACGTTTTTGAAGACACAACAGGCGACGGTTTAAACAAATCTAATCTTATGGAAAAAGCCGGTCCTCGTGAATACATATATTTTGAACCTTCTAAAGTAAATGCAGGTATTTGTACTTGCGGAGGGCTTTGTCCTGGTTTAAATGATGTAATACGTTCAGTTGTACGCTGTTTATGGAACCGTTATGGTGTTAGAAAAATCAGAGGTATCCGTTTTGGTTACAAGGGATTTTTTAAGGAAAACGGTTATACACCGATTGATCTTAACCCAGAAAATGTAGATACCATCCATAAAATTGGCGGTTCATTCTTAGGAACTTCTCGTGGTGGCGGAGACAGGGTAAAAGAAATTGTAGATTCAATAGAAGAAATGGGCATTAACATGATGTTCATTATTGGTGGAGATGGAACACAGCGTGGTGCTTTGGACATTGCAAACGAAATTGAACGCCGCGGTTCAGAAATATCTGTTGTAGGTATTCCAAAGACTGTAGACAATGATCTTTTGTTTATTGACCGCTCATTTGGTTTTGAAACAGCAGTTCAGCAGGCAACTTCAGCAGTAAATTCTGTTCATATGGAAGCAAATTCTCAGGTAAACGGAATTGGTCTTGTAAAGCTTATGGGTCGTGAGTCAGGCTTTATTGCTGCCGAAACAGCTCTTGCAAGTCACGAAGCAAATTTCTGTCTTATTCCGGAAGTTCCATTTGACTTGGACGGTCCAAATGGTTTGCTTCATCATCTTGAAACAAGACTTATCAACTCTCATCATGCAGTAATTGTTGTTGCAGAGGGTGCTGGACAGGAACTTTTGCAGGCAACTGACGAAACTGATGCCAGTGGAAACAAAAAACTTGCAGACATTGGTGTATATTTAAAAGATCAGATTACAAAGTACTTTGCTGACAGAAAAATTCATATTAACTTAAAGTATATAGACCCTTCTTACCAGGTACGT
>CAZALL010000285.1:0-1607 GCA_964485955.1 uncultured Treponema sp.
ATTTCAAATCCCCTCAGTAGTGAAACTATTAGTGTTGCGTTTACAAAAATTGCAGTTTGTGATTCTTGTGTATACCTGGCAGATGCTTCTTTTAATGTATTTAAAGTGGTTATTGTAACAGGTTATCCCCTTGATAGTTCTCTTATAAAAAATCTTGCAACAGAATTAAAGATTACAGAAGGAACAGCAAGACTTTCTCTTACTGACATGCAGATAGGTGATGGTCTTGGTAATGATAGTGAAAACCTTTATGTTTTAATAAGGCAGATTTCTTCATCTGTTAGTGCACCATCTTCTTCAGATAATAGTTATACTTATTACAGTCGTGGTGCCTTGTGTAAAATTAATACTTCAAGTAATGAAGTCACATCTTATGGTTTTGTAGAAGATAAATTAACGGACACTTTAAATACAACAGGTTCTGCATCTTTTTACTGTCCATCACAAAATCCTTCAAGTACTGAATTTTATGGACCTATATGTTTTGCAGCCCTTTGTCCAAATAAACTTGTAATTGCAGACGATGGCTTTTATTATGATGACCAAAAAATCACAGTTAGCGAAAAGGCGTATAATGGTCAGATTGTTAATAAGGACGGTATTTATTTATTTGACATAGAAAATTCACAATTAAGCAGAAAAGATTGTTCAATTCAAATAAGTAAACCTGATGTTAGTGGATATTATATGGAATAATATAAAGTCATTTTGAAAAAAAATTAATCTTTTTAGAAGGCAGTCAAAAAATTTTTAAGGATTCATAATTTTATAAAAATAATCTTAAAATAATCTTTAAAAAAAATAAAATAAATGATAGCATGTGATTATGAATATAAAAACGCTTTTAAAAAAGATTATGATTTTTTCTCTTTTAGTATTATTTTGCTTTAGCTCCTGTTCGTATCAGTCTGAGCAGGACTTGCTTAAAGATTATGACTCTTCTGTAATGGAAATGTATAATGAAGGAACTACAGTTGTGGTTCGCCCAAAAATAGTTGAATCTGATGAAGGACTAATTTTTTACCCGGGTGCACTTGTAAGTTATGAGTCCTATTTACCTCTTTTGTTAAAATGTGCAAACCCAAACTGTGGAAAAGACAGAAACATAACTTGTTTTTTAGTACAGATGCCTGAAGATATGGCAATGTATAATGTCAATGCTGCCGACATGTTTATAGGAAATCATCCGGAAATAAAAAAATGGTATATTGCAGGTCATTCACTTGGCGGAGCTATGGCCTCAAATTACGCAGCCTCAAATTCTTCAAAACTCGAAGGTTTGATTTTGCTTGCGGCTTATTCAACTGTCGACTTAAAAAATACAAATCTTAAAGTCTTAAGTATTTATGGTTCAGAAGACGGCGTTTTAAATAGGGAAAATTATAAAAAATACAAGCCTAATCTGCCAGAAGATTTTGAAGAAGTTGTAATCGATGGTGCAAACCATGCAGGCTTTGGTTCTTACGGAGAGCAAAAAGGTGATAAAGAACACAAAAAAAATATGCCACCCGAAGACCAGAAAGAAAAAACTGCCCGCGAAATATGTCGTTTTATAAAAGGTAAAAATCAGGACGGCGATGCATCTTTTGAATTTGAATTTTAAACTG
>CAZALL010000286.1:0-1593 GCA_964485955.1 uncultured Treponema sp.
AGGTCTTGCAGGAGATGTGGAAGGTCGTGTATTATTTGACATGACATTTGAAACGGCAATAAAAATCGCTTCAAAGATGAATAATGAAACATTGCCGTCTTTTGATGATCTTGCAAAGGCAACAATTAGTGAACTTGCTAATCTTATTACTGCTCAGGCTGTCACAAAACTTCATGAGTTAGGCTTTAGGTTTGACCTTCCCCCGCCAGCACTTTTTGCAGGTGAAAAAATGGAAATTGCAGCATTAGGCGGAACAGAAGAAAATGTAGAAGCACTTATTGTTCCTCTTATTACTGAATATGGAAAAATTGAAGTTAACGTTGCGATTCGTGAACGTATGTAAATAAGACGAGGAGAAATAAATGAAAACTAAACAGGATTTTCCGACAATTAATGAACGTCCGCCTGAGGGTGAAAAGGGGGATGGAACAAAGTATCGTGTACTTGTTGTAGACGATTCAATGTTTGTTGCAAAACAGTTAGGTCAGATTCTTACTAGTGAAGGTTATGAAGTTGTTGCAACTGCAGCTGACGGTAAGGAAGGCGTTGACAAGTATAAGGAACTTTACCCTAATATTGATCTTGTTACAATGGATATTACTATGCCTCGTATGGATGGTATTACTGCCCTTGAACAGATTATGGCTTTTGATAAAGAAGCTCATGTTGTAATGGTTTCGGCACTTGGTAAGGAAGAACTTGTAAAAAAATCTCTTCTGGCAGGAGCAAGAAATTACATTGTAAAGCCTCTTGATCGTAAGAAGGTTCTTGACCGTATAAGTACTTCATTAAAATAATAGTTTTTATGCTGAACTTTAGCCCCTTTGCTTTTGCCGAGGGGTTATTTTTTTTTTAAATGTGTTGTATAATTTCCGCTATGGGTGGAAAAATTACAAAAAAAACTGACATAAAGACTGCAAAAAAATCTGCATCTTCTAAAACTGCGTCAGAAAAAAAATCAACTGTAAAAAAAACTGATACAAAGGCTGTCACAAAAACTGCAAAAAAAACCGCTGTAAAATCCGCAGGTAAATCAACTGCTAAATCTCTTGAACATGCAAAGTCTCTTGATCCAGGAGTAAAGACTGCTCCAAAAAAAGCTGTTGCTTATACAGATGACCAGATTAAACATCTTGATGCACTGGAGCATATCCGTCTTCGCTCTGGAATGTACATAGGTCGTTTAGGGGACGGTTCAAATCAAAATGATGGTATTTATGTTCTTTTAAAAGAAGTAATAGATAATTCAATTGATGAATTTATCATGGGCTTTGGAAAAAGAATTGATATTGAAATAAAAGATAACCGCGTAAAAGTTCGGGACTATGGTCGTGGTATTCCGCTTGGAAAAGTTGTTGAATGTGTAAGTGAAATAAATACTGGTGCAAAGTACAACGATGATGTGTTTCAGTTTTCTGTCGGAATGAATGGTGTTGGTACAAAGGCTGTAAATGCACTTTCTTCTTACTTTAGGGTTGTTTCTGTTCGCGATGGAAAATGTACGGAGGCAACTTTTAATCAGGGTAAGTTGCTTAGTCAAAAAACTGGTATTTTAAAACAGAAGGCAAGTAACGGTACGTATTTTGAATTTGT
>CAZALL010000287.1:0-1584 GCA_964485955.1 uncultured Treponema sp.
TCTATGGGTGCCAATTAAAATATCAATCTGTCCCTGTGAAAGTTTTTCTAATGTCTTTTTCTGTTCAGAAGCTGGAACAAAACGTGACATGCGGGCAATTTTTACAGGAAAATTTTTAAATCGTTCAAGACAGGTTTCGTAATGCTGTTCTGCAAGAATTGTTGTAGGAGCCAGAAATGCTACCTGTTTGCCACCCATAACTGCCTTAAATGCCGAACGCATGGCAATTTCTGTTTTACCATAACCTACATCTCCGCAGACAAGACGATCCATAGGAACTGCCCTTTCCATATCTGCTTTAATTTCCTGGGTGACTGTAAACTGATCAGGTGTATCCTCATATGGAAAAGCAGCTTCAAATGCGGCCTGCCATTCTGTATCTTTTGGAAAGGCAAATCCTCGGCTTGCCTTTCGTTTAGAATAAATTTCAATGAGTCGGTTTGCAATTTCTTCAACTTTCTGCTGAACTTTAGCTTTTCTTTGAGACCAGCTTTTACTTCCAATACGATCCAGTTTTGGTTTTTGCCCTTCACTTCCTATATACCGCTGAACCATATTAACTTGTTCAATTGGAACAAATGCAAATTCTTCATCTGCAAATTCAAGTTTAATATAGTCTCTTTCGTTGCCCATCGATTTTACTCTTTCAATGCCTTTAAAAAGACCAATTCCGTAATTAACGTGGACAATATAATCACCTGGGTTTAGTTCTACAAAAGTATCTATAGCTGCAGACTTAACTTTTTTACTTGCCTTAGAAGTCATGTTTTTTCTGCGGCCAAAAATTTCATTTTCTTCGATTACAAGAATTTTTTCTTCTGTAATCGAAAAGCCCTGTGAAATTGCAAGAGGAAAGAAATTTATTTTTTCAACTTCATTATCTTCAGGATTTTCAAGATCTCTTAAAATTTCTTTTATGCGAAGTTCTTGATTTGCATTATCTGCAAAAATAAAAATATGCCACTTATCCCGCTGCAATTGCGTAAGCTGTTCCTTAAGGTATTTTATATTACCAAAATATCCTTGAGCCGCTTCACATGAAATTGAAATTACATCATCTTGACCTAATTTTTCTTCTTCAAAAGAATCTTCAAGAGTTCTAAAATAAACATTATGATTTTCTTTTTGACTGGTAAGAATATTTTTTAAATCCAAAAGCATGTATTCAACTTCAAAAACAGGCAGAGTCTGTCTTGCACTTCTGTACGATGCCCTGTATTCATTTAAAAGCATATTCTGTGAATTTAAAAGGCGGTCATAGTCATAACAGAAAATATAAGTTTCAGGAGAAAAATAATCTCTAAGAGAATAAATTTTGTCCCATAAAATACCGTAAAAAAGTTCTTCACCTTCTGTAAAATGATTTACACTTAGTTCTGTTAAAATACGTTCTTTTTGATTCTTTGCTTCTTTTGTAAATGCCAGATGGGCTTCTTTTGAAAGTTTTAAGTTAGTTTCATCTGCTTTAACGGAATCTTGCGTTTTTTCTGTCCTTTCACTTTTTAAATAAGAACCATAGTCATTAGAAATACCTTGTGTATCTTCTTTTTCAAATAAAGTCTCAAGCCGGGCACAAAGTTCGTC
>CAZALL010000288.1:0-1544 GCA_964485955.1 uncultured Treponema sp.
CCTGATTATCTTTTCAAGGTAGGCAAAATACTCTTTTTCTTCACTTCGTTTCATAATTTACTCTCCTCTTGGCGGATAACCATTGTTTTTCTGATTAAAAATACTGTTTTCCATATTTCGATTTATTTCTTTACCTGTAATCCAACTTGAGAAAAGTTTTTTCATATTTTCTTCAGTATTTCCACCCTGTTTAATAATCCAATCACTTACATTTTTCTTATCACTGTCTTCAACCATAGATAGAAGCTGTTTGCCTAAAGTAAAGGAATTCTTGTGCTGGTCTTTATCAATCACAGCAAGTTTTCTCAAACTGTCAGCAAAGTTATGAGAATTAACAGGATAAAGTTTTGCATATTTTTCAGGATGAGAAACAATAAAGTCATCAAGTTTCTGAACATATTCAGCATCCCTTGGAGGAATAATGTTTTTATCAATCAGTTCTTTTAAGACATACGGTTCATTATATTTTGATTCAACTACATAACGGTTGTCATATTTTTCCATAAGTCCTAAAAGTTCAGGACGCAGATTAGAAGCAATGCTTTCATCTACAACAAAGAAAGAAGCAGCAGAAGTAACACCATTACCAGAGTTTTGTCCTAAAGTTGCCTGATAAACACCTTCTGCAATAGGATAAACATTCATAACTGTATCTTTACCAATAGTTTCACCTTCCTGCAATGGATTTACAGAAATACTTTCAGGCGTTTTGTAATAGTTATCAAAAATCTTCTGCATAGAATTTTTTATTTCTATACTTTGTTCAACGCAGGTTTCATAAAGATTTTCAAAAATGCCTGTAAGACTTTTATCAAGTGTTGAATCTCCATTTTGATATTTTTCAAGACATTTTTTTGAATCAAGAAGTTCTTTTTCAGACATTTCTTTTGCAATCAAAAGAAGTTCATTAAGATTTGTTTTTCTAATATTTTTATTTCCATCCTTACGAGTAACAATTACAAGATTTTTGTTTTCATCAAGACCTAAGCGATTATTGCGATTTTCAACAAAACCACCTTCAAGATGATTTAATGCTTTAAGAATAGAGCCTGCATCTTTTTCAGAAATTTTTACAACATCCTTTTTTAGAAGGTTAAGATTTTTGTTAAAATATTCGGCAAATTCTTTGTTCTCCTGATAATTAAGGTCAAAATAGCGGATTTTATCAATTTCTGTATTTTCTACATTTGGATTAGGGTTAGTACTTTCTAAATTAGTAATTTTATTTACTTCACTAGGTAAAATAAAATCATTTAATTCATCTTGAACACTAACATCATTTAGTTTTTCAGAATATTTCTTCTGTAAGTTTAAAGCAAAATTTTTACTTCCAGAAACTTCAAGCGGATACCATTGGCGAGAAGAAGGAGCATATTTCCAACCGTTAGATTTTAATTCTTTAATTATGTCATTAAAATATGGATTTTTCTGGGCTGGATTAAACTTAATATTTACTCTGCCCTTTTCCTTATTTTCAATCAAGTCAAACGGTAAAACATCTTTATCTTTATTTACAGGTTCAAAATTCAATGGCATTGAAGAGA
>CAZALL010000289.1:0-1524 GCA_964485955.1 uncultured Treponema sp.
CACAAAAACTTTCGGACATAAGTCTTTTTATAAATACTGTTCCTATGCGTTCTGTCGCTTGTGTAGTTTACAATAATGCAACTTTTATTCCGGAAGCTCCTGGTGGCGGAGAAGACTGGTTTATAAAATATAAGGCTCAGTGGAAAAAACTTTTTGACCGCAAGTGGGAAGAATGGCTTAACGACAGTAAAAAAGAAAAAATAAAAGTTAAATTAAGAGAATATTTTGGCTACACTTCAATGCCTGCTTTACGTGACAGACCCTGGGCAGATTTGTGGGGTGGTATAAAATTTAGCTATGATCTTGCAATTGGTTTTGTAAGTTATTTTATGAAAGATAATTATGTTAAGTATTTAAAGACTTTAAAAATTCTTTCTCTTGAAGGTGATTTTGCAATTAAGGATAATCGAAATCTTCTGTCAGAACTACTTGCTTCTTTTGACGACGTAACAATGTCACTTACTTCACTAGAACAGAAACTTCTTTCGGATGGAGAATATGGTAGTGTTTTTGAGCGTTATCTTGTTCCAGGATCCAGAACACAGGCAGCACTTACAAGAGTAAATCAGCTTATGGAAGAAATTGAAATGGCTTCAAAAACTGTAATAAGTCTTTTTGGAGAAAACTGTCGTACTTTAAGCAAATTGTTAAATGGTCTTATGGCAGAAAAAATACAGTCTGGTTTTGGAAATCTTGTAAATATTTCTACAATTCAGGGAAGCAATAATAAAAAATTCCGTCAGGATCTTGAAGAAGTTCGTGTTGGAATTGACCACGCACTTGAGTCTTTAGCTGATCTTGAATCTTTGGATAAGGGAATAAAATAAATGAAAAATGGAAGATAAAAAATTTATTGAAGGTCTTTTTGTAAAAAATGGAGTTGAACTTTTAGACGGACCTTGCTGGGGAATGTCACTTAAGGCAGCAGCTTCTATGCGCTTTAGATGGAATGAAACAAACGAAAATAGAATTTCATTTTTAACTCAAATTGCAGGAAGTAAAAAAATATGCCAGGCAGAACTTATTCATTCTCATATTGTATTTAATCTTGTTACAGGAGAAGAAATTGTAAATAAAAAAGGCGACGGTTTAATTACAGATAATAAAAATTTAATGCCTGTTGTAACTGTAGCTGACTGTATGCCAATTTTTATTTATGACAGCGTAAAAAAAGTTTTTGGAATTCTTCATAGCGGATGGAAGGGAACTGGTATTTTAAAAGATGCAATTCTTCTTGCTGAAGAAAAATATGGTTCATGTCCAGAAGATTTTTCTATTGTAATGGGACCACATATTCATGATTGCTGTTATAAAGTTGATTTTGAGCGTGCCCGGTATTTTAGGGATAATTTTACTAAAGATTGTATTAGACAGGAAGGAGATAAATATGCTCTTTCTCTGGCAAAGGCAAATTTTTTTGTTGCAAAAAAAATGGGTGTAAAAAAAGAAAATATTGTAATCAGTTCAGAATGTACCTGTTGCAATAAAAAATTCGGCTCTTTTAGAAGAGAAACTGCAATTTAT
>CAZALL010000290.1:0-1522 GCA_964485955.1 uncultured Treponema sp.
ATGCAGAAAAAGAAGGAAGTGCAACTGTTTACTGTAAGATTCCTTCAAACGGAGCTACAGCTTCATGCAAAATAAGTGTTTCTAAAGCTCCTAGCTTAAATTTCTTTATCTATGATGATGAAAGTAATTTTACTTACGAAAATGGTATTTTAACTGATAACCGTACAAAAGTTTATGCTACAACATTGCAGCTTTACCCTGGAGAAACAAAGCCTCTTCACTGGGAATGTGTTCCAGAAGAAGACAAAATTACTCAGTGGCATAGAAGCGACAATTCTTATTTTGACATAAACAATACTGCTTCAGGCTACCTTTCTTCATGGTCTGATTCTTCAGGAAATACTTATTACTATCCTGAAGGAGTTGGAACTATTGAAATTACAGGAAAAACAAAAGAAGGAACTGCGACCTTGCAGGCAAAATCTTCTTCCTTGCAGACTGATTCAATTTCAATTACAAACTCTTACAATTATCTTTTCTCACTTGATAAATCAATAATTTCTTCAACTCCAAAAGAAGTTAATGCAGATAAGACAATTCTTTATGTAAATTATGAACTGCGTCCTGCATGTGCAAAGATTATTGTAACAAATAATGGTCAGTCTTCTCCTTTTGGTGAAAATCTTAAACTTGTAAACGGAACTTTAGACGGTGACCATTGGGTTATTGATACTCACACAATGAAAGAAGATTCTGTTTCTACAGGAATTGTTTACGGAACTTTACAGTTTGAAGTAAGTGGTGAAGTTAATACAAACGTTAGCATAAAGTGCATTAATGAAAACTTAATTTCATCAGGTGGCTCTTCAAAGACAAGTGAAGAATTTGGAAACCAGAACATTAAAGTTCAGGTTTATTATCCAAAGCACACATTTGTTCCAGAAATTACAAAGCAGGTTCCTTATGTAAACAACAGCCTTTATTCAGACACAGAAAAGAATGCAAAATATTCCTACTACGATTCTGCTACGAATACAATTTTCTTAGGAGACGGTGAATATTTAAGCGGAAACATTTGTGTCAATGAAGAAAAAGAACCTTATTCAAACGTAAATATTTCAAGCATTACGTTCAAGCAGGAAGAGTCCAGCATAAAAGATAAAGTCACCGGTGATGACAAAGATAAAAAGGTTCAGTCTGATTATGTTGAAGGAACAAATTTAGGCAACGGCTATAATTCTCATCCTTTTACACTTTATCACACGCATGAATATTCAGTTTATTCATACAAGAAAAGTGCAGATGCTTCTGTTGATGACTGGGAAAATGTTTCAAGCGGAATTGAAAATATGTATCGTCTTACAAGTGAAGGCGACCGCACTACAGAAGTCCGTAACGAAACAGTTAAAGAAACTTCTTATGTAGGCTACCTTGAAGTTGAATATTCCAACTATGCAAAAGGAGATGGAACTTCAACTTATAAGATTCCGGTTTATGTACAGGTTCGCAATAACCCTTGTGCAGACAACTGTGATTATTACAAGGCTTATGTAGAATAAATGGTTTTCAGGCAGGCTTTTGT
>CAZALL010000291.1:0-1519 GCA_964485955.1 uncultured Treponema sp.
AAATCTTATTGAAGAAGAAGATGTAATTTTTATTCAGAATAGACTTTTAGAACTTTTTCATCTGGATGGATTTGAATCTCCAGAACAGTCTTTAAATATTCCTTCTGTAGAAGAAGGAGAACTTGAAAATATTTTAAGTCAGATGCTGGATTATGCTTTTGAACATAAACTCATTGATTCTAATTCAGTTGCCTACAGGGATTTGTTTGATACAAAAATAATGGGACTTTTAACTCCGCGCCCTTCTTATGTTATTGAAAAATTTATGGAACTTTATAAAGTTTCTCCTCAGAAATCTACTGACTGGTATTATAAATTTTCACAGGATACAGATTACATTCGTCGTTATAGAATTTCAAAAGATTTAAAATGGAAAACAAAAACTCAATATGGTGAACTGGACATTACAGTTAATCTTTCAAAACCTGAAAAAGATCCAAAGGCAATTGCTGCGGCAAGAAATCAAAAAAATGTTAAATATCCTCAGTGCCTTTTGTGTATGCAGAATGTCGGTTATGCAGGAAGATTAAATCATGCTGCCCGCCAGAATCACAGAATAATTCCATTAAAACTTGCCGGTTCTAGTTACGGAATGCAGTATTCGCCTTATGTTTATTATAATGAACACTGTATTGTTTTTAATTCAAACCATACCCCAATGAAGATAAATAAAAATACCTTTGCACGGCTTTTTGATTTTGTAAAAATTTTTCCGCATTATGTTATTGGAAGCAATGCCGATTTACCGATTGTAGGCGGCTCAATTTTAAGTCATGATCATTTTCAGGGGGGCTCTTATGATTTTCCTATGGCAAGAGCAGTTGTTGAAACTAAGTTTAGTGTAAGGGGATTTGAAGATATTGAAAGCGGAATTTTAAAATGGCCGATGAGTGTAATCAGGCTTCGCTCATATTCTTCAGATAGAATTGTTGAACTTGCAGATAAAATCCTTATGTCATGGCGAGTTTATAATGATGAAGAAGCATTTATTTTTTCTGACACAAATGGTGAACTTCATAATACAATCACTCCTGTTGCAAGAAAGAAAAATGATTTTTTTGAAATGGATCTGGTTTTAAGAAATAATATTACAAGTCAGGAGCATCCGCTGGGGGTTTTTCATCCGCATGCAGAACTTCATCACATTAAAAAAGAAAATATTGGTTTAATAGAAGTTATGGGCCTTGCAGTTTTACCAGGACGTCTTAAAGATGAACTAGCATCTCTTGAATCTTATCTGTGTGGACAGAAATCTCTTGATGCTTTAAGAACTGATGAAAATTTAAAAAAGCATTATCAGTGGATTTGTGAACTAAAGGCAAAATACGGAAGTGTCAGCAGGGAACAATGCCAGAAAATCTTACAGGACGAAACAGGTTTAGTTTTTGAAAAGGTACTTGAACATGCTGGAGTTTACAAGCGTACTCAGGAAGGAAAAACAGCCTTTATGAAATTTATAAAGAGTCTTTCTTAAGATAAAGAAAATTTCTAACATAAAATTTTATACTGCACTTTTTTA
>CAZALL010000292.1:0-1511 GCA_964485955.1 uncultured Treponema sp.
ATTTAGGCACTGGTATTAAGATCAACAGCAGTTTGTACCACTACGCCGGGAATAACCCTGTGCGGTATGTGGACCCGGATGGACGGGAAATAAAAGTTGTTCTTCTTCTCTCCAATCAATCTCTGCTTGATACTTTAAAAACAAATCAAGATAAAGTAATCAATGATCCTAATTTGAAACAAGGTGCGGGCGGTCCTTATAAAAGAACAGATGCAGGAATAACTGAAGATACAACCTGGTGTAATCAGGCCACATTCCAAACTGCACGTGCAACAGATTCAACCATAGCTAAAGCCATGTATAATTCTGGCGATTCTAACGGTGACAACACAAATGCAAAGCAGGTATTTGGAAACTTGAAAGTAGCTGCTGATGATAATACCTCTCCGATTGCTGAAGTTTGCCCGAAAGATGCACAAAATCTTGCAAATCTTGGATTAACAGTTGTTGGAGTAAAAGATACTAATACAAAAGGTCATGTTGCAACTGTAGCTCCAGGTTACAATTTTGATAAAACGAACGGTCCGATGATGGCAAATGTTGGTGGCAGTGATAAACAGGGATATACGAGAGCAAAAGATGCGTTTCGTGAAAATTATTACGCAGATGGTAAAGTCCATTTTTATGTAAATAAAGAATCTATTAAAAAATTGGATGTAGTTATCATTATAGGAGATTAAAATTATGCTTAGAACCAAAAAAAATATTCTAATTCTATTTTTAGTAACTATTGTAACATTTTGTGCATGTTCTAAAGAGTCGGATTATTTATTTGAAATTCAAAAGCAAATAGACAGTGAATATTACATTATAAATTATGTTGAAGGTAATTTCATTTCAAAAAATGAGAAATCAATAATAGTCTTTCTGGATAAAAAGGAAAATAGGAATGCAAGTCCGAATGCAGAAAAAAAATTGGTTTACAGGATTGAAAATAATAAAATCAAATTTTTTACTGAAATTACACAAGAATGCTGTTATGTAGATACACGCTTTATTGACCTTGACACAAGTAAAAGCATTTTAGGTCAGGTTTATCCTTTTGGATGGGTTGGAGACTTTAATGATAACGGAATAACTGAATTAATGTTCTGTCAGTCCTCAAGAACAGAAGAGGGGGCAACAATAGAATTTGTTGAATTTCAAGATGGAAGGTTCAAAACTATTCTACCAGCTCAAAATGATATTTGCAGAATAAAAAATATTTATAAAGAATCACATTCTATGGAATTACGAAGATCTAAATATTCAAGCGAAATAGATGATTACATCGTTAAAAAATCAAAAATAGTCTGGAATGCAAAAACAGAAATGTATGATGAAATCCCTTTGGATTAAATAGTGTTTGCATATTCGAGTTTTTATTATCAGGAGACCAAAGATAGCGTAAGATAAAGTTCGCAATTTGTAATTTTAAATTGAAAAAAGTCATTGAAACCACCAGAATGTTTTTGTCGTGCAACCCAGATCAATTGCAGTTTAGCGGACAAGATAATTTAGCTGAATAAATT
>CAZALL010000293.1:0-1479 GCA_964485955.1 uncultured Treponema sp.
CTTTTGGCGGAACTGAATACTGGACAAAAGGATTTCCACATGGATTTCCAGCAGTGCAGCAGAATTTCGGCTATTATGAAGAAGATTGGAAACAAGGCGTTATCCAGGAAATTCGTAATGAAATCGAAATTGAAGAAATGAATTAAAAAAAAATACAGGATGTTTTTCTAACAAGACATCCTGTATAATAAAAATATGAGGTGTTTTTATGGAAAAATCTTATTCTAAATTTTTAGATTTTAATAATTCAAACATTCCGCAAAAAGATGAGAACGGAAATCTTTTAAACGGACTTCGTGTATTTGCATCTGATTATGATAACGGACAAACAACATTGCTTTTATTCAAAGACGGTCTTTTAGACGGAGATTTATTTGATGACAACGGAAATCTGATTATGCAAAAACCAGCCGTAGAAGGAAATGGTCATCAGGAATACTGGAGAAAAGGAAAACTTCATAGAGACAACGGAGAACCAGCTGTTTTAGCAGAAGGTTTTACTGTAAAAGAATGGTGGATAAATGGCGAAAAACAGCCAGAACCAATTAACGGATGAAAGTAAAAAAAATCCTGCCTATGAAAAATCATGACAGGACTTTTCTATTATAGGATAATTTTTTTAGCTTTTATTTTTATTTATAATTGTAAGGGTTATAATCACCTTCGTGGTAATCACCACCAATTATATAAAAATGCTCATGGCACCATTTATTAAATCTTCTTCGCTCTTTAATTGAACTGACAATGCTGCTTATGAGTTTAATAAATAACTTTATAAATAAAGCTAAAAGGAAAATACCAACAATTGCACCAGGAATTGCAACGAAAAGAATCCAATGCTCTTCAATAAAATCAACAACCATTGCCAGGCCACAAATTGCACAAATAGCAAATAATCCGGTAAAAGCTCCGCCACAACAGCAAACGTAATACATAACAAACCTCCTAGTAACATAATATTTTATTTACTCTTTAAGTATAAAAGCAACTTGAATAAAAGTCAATAAAAAATAATCAAGATTAAATAAAAAAGTCTGAAAAGTATCCCAAACTTTCCAGACTATGCCTGATGAAAATAAATAAAATATAGACCTTAGCGACCTTCTATACCATATTCACGATGCTGTTTTTTCAGTTCCTTATTGACTTCTTTAGTCATTGTTTTTTCAACTTTCTGAATATGACTTACAAGGTCATTAAGAGGCATAATTTCAATAGCATTTGTTTTTGTATTAACAAGAACTGCACGGTTTGGAATCATATTTTGCGTTACTTTTTCGATTTTATAATCAGCCAAAGGAATTATGATTCTTTTTCCGTCCATGGATTTACATTTTAATGAAAGAGGAATTGTATCTCCTACTTTTACATGAGTTCCATTTATTTCCTGACCTTTTTTAAGTTCATTAAGTTCCCTGTTCATCCCTTTTAAAATTGTAAAACCATTAGTAAAATCAGACTGTAAAAGTTCTGGTGAAA
>CAZALL010000294.1:0-1472 GCA_964485955.1 uncultured Treponema sp.
AATTTATTCAGCTAAATTATCTTGTCCGCTAAACTGCAATTGATCTGGGTTGCACAAATTAATAACTCAACTTAATTTTTTTACACCTAAAATTTTATAATCATAATAATTTTCTTCCAATCCTGCATATTTAAATTCTATGACAGTGATAAAAAAATCATCTGTTTCATAAATAACTGACAAATTAATATCTAAAACATGAGAAGTATTTATATCCTCTTTTTCCAAATAATATTCTCTATCATTCACTAAAAAATCTACACGATAATATAAATCTTCAGATAGTCCATTCAACTTTTTTATTTTACTAATAACTTTTTTTTGTTGAAAATCTATACTATCAGCAAAAAAAGGCGTTATTTCATATAACAACAAAATGTTATCTATATAATCTTTCTTTAATTTTATATATGCATCTGCTGAATATTTAGGATCAGTCCAATCAGTTTGGATATAACCTTCCATATATAAATCAGAAATATATTCCGTTTCTCCTCTATAAATTACTTTATCCATTTTATAATCAATAACACAACATTGATACTTTATATCAGCCTTGCCTGTATTTCTTATACCTCTGATATATGCCAATAAATGACTATCTAAATTGATTCCTATAATTTGAACTGAATTTTTATATTCATCAATCCTATATGCATCTTTCTTGTTCTGTCTTTTTGAAAATAAATAAACTGGAAAAATCATAGTAAAACATATGAAAAAAACAAATAAAAAATAACATTTTCTTTTTAACATATTATTCTCCTGCATTGATTTTTAACAATTCAAAACAGACTTTCATTTTAAAAGCAAACCATGAAAAAGAATTATTCATAAATTTTTTAGGACATTCTTTTCCAGTTATATCACCATGTCTAACAAGATTATCTCCAAATAAAATACCAAATGAATTATCTAATCCATTATCTTTAAGCACTTTAGCAGCTAATTTTGCTGAAGAATTATAAGCTTCCTTAGTCTGAGAGCCATCTGACTTAGATGGGTTTACTTCAATTCCAATCGTAAATAAATTTGGACGCACTTTTCCATTAGAAGTAGTATAAGTTTTATTTGCAAAATCAGTTAATGCTTTTCCAGTTCCTCCAGCATGATATGCAACTTCTTTATCTGGAATCATTTGAATTACTTCACCTTCTTGTCCAACCACATAATAAGCACTTGTTTCTGTTGAAGCCAATCCAAAAAAATTTCTTGTTTGTTGAGCAGTTTGCCCAGGAACCTGTGTCCAATGCATAACGACAGATTTTAATTCTATCAAGTTTGTTCCAGGTCTATTACCAGAAGAATTAATTGTAAGCAACTGTTTAGAAATAATTATTTCCCGGCCATCCGGATCCACATACCGCACAGGATTATTCCCGGCGTAGTGGTACAAACTGCTGTTGATCTTAATACTAGTGCCTAAATTTACATAAAATTCATCATTTTTCACATAAAAAGTGCAATTTAGT
>CAZALL010000295.1:0-1439 GCA_964485955.1 uncultured Treponema sp.
TTTCCATATTTATCATACTGCAAAAATTTTACAGTATAACAACTTTCTTCCCCTATTTTATCTTCTACTTCTAAAATATTACCATCTTCATCATAAAAAATATAAAATATATCTCTAATATCATCCTCATTATAACCTGAAACAATCTTTACTAAGCGGTTATTATCATCATAATAAAGAAATATTTTTTTTATAAAATTATATAGCATATCTTTTTTAAACCAGTTTCTTTCCTCATAGCGTACCAACCTGCCACCTTCATAAAAATATTCTTCCATTGAGCGTGCAGATTTTACTAACTCTTCTGTATCTTCCCTTTTCGAAAAGTTCTGTTTGGTTATTTTTAAATAATCTATATCGTTAAAAATTTCTTGTTCTGATATTTTTTCCCTTCGAAAAAAACATTCTCTTTTAGAATCCGAAATATAATTATATGTAAAATTATCACCATATTTTAATAAATAACCTTTCTCATTATATCTTAATATATCATCTGAATACTCATGAACATGAGTTATATCACGAACCAAAATACCATTATTGTAATGCTTTTCAAAATAATCCTGACAGTCATCTCTGATAACATTTATAACCATTTTTTTTACTTTATTTTTATTATACAAATTCTCATAATCATCAAGTCTTTCTACATTAATTCCTGTATTATAGTCATGCACCTGATTATATGACAAACTATATGAAAAAAATGGACATGATTCTGAAAATATAAATTTTATAAGTAAAAATAAATTTAAAACAATATATATACTTTTTTTCATTCTAGTCCTCGACAGTTTTTACTTCAGTTATCTTAAAAAAATCCATTCGAATGAAAATACTTTTTCTTCCACTTGGATCATCCACAAGATGTGTTCTTACTCCACTTGTATCATTAAATTTTAAATCATCTCCACACGCACCTTCGACATACGAATTAGAATCAAGATTCATTGTATGATCGTACTTATTGCCTGCAACATCATGTGTATTTACTCGTACGGTTGCAAAATATTTTTCTTCAGATGAACTTACAGCCTTATATTTTTCAATAGCTTCGGTTTTAATGTAAGAACCTTCATAACTTACTATAAGATTATCAATACCATTTTCTTTTAAAATCGCATTAACAAGAGCAGCTCCATTTTTCGGTGTTAACAAATTTTCAGAACCATCTTTTCCTGTAAAAAGATTATTTTTTACACCGATTTTATTAGATTCTTCTAAAGTTATTTTATCAATAATCAAAGCATTTGCCATCCTTGTGTATGCTGTTAAAACACAACCAACTTTCGTTATTAACTCTTTGGATTTTCCAAGCTTTGTATTGTTACCTGACTGCATTAGCAATCTGTCGGCATTTATAATCTCATTTCCATCCGGGTCCACATACCGCACAGGGTTATTCCCTGCGTAGTGGTACAAACTGCTGTTGATCTTAA
>CAZALL010000296.1:0-1436 GCA_964485955.1 uncultured Treponema sp.
GACCTTTTATAATCTGAGCCTTCATTGCATCCCGGGAAATTTCGTTGTCAATAAAAGGAGCATTTCTTTCAAAAATTGTAATGCCGTGTTCAAGAGCAGCTTCTTTTGCTTTACTGTCACTTGAAGTTTTTGAATCAATAAAATAAATTCCCTGAGTCCTTGCAACATCTAAAACAATTTCCATTTTAACTAAATCGCTTGTGATGACAGAACCTTCGTGATTATTAAATCCTTTTACCTGCGAACCTAATTCTAAAATATTTTCTTTAATTAAAGATTCAATTTCGCTTGCTCCAGAGTCAGGCAGTACAGCACCTTCACCCGGATCCCATGCACCATGACCTTTCATAGGCTGATGTAAAATCAATTCTTTGCCAGAAGAACGAACCAGATAAGCACAGTCTTTTGTGTGTGAAAGTTTTGGCAAAACTGCAATAGTCAAAGGCATTGGAAGCGAAGTATATTCTTTTAAGTTAGAAACATTTTGTCCTGCATCGTCAATTACAAAATATAAAGTTGCATTGTTTTCTGCCTGCGGAAAATTAAAAATTTCTTTTTGTAAAATTTTATTTTCGTTTTCTGAAGGATTTTTTACTGAAGCTAACTGTGTATTTTTTTTAGGTTGTATATTTTTGTTTTGTGGAACAGTATTTTTTTTATTCTCTTCACTTTTTTTTTGAGTCACTTGATCTTGAGAAGATAAAGAATTTTTATTTACCTGCACATCAGTTTTTTTTGTCTGGGCTGTATTTTCTTTTTTATTTTTAGAAGAATAAATTACACTTTCCTTCTCCGTGTCCGACCTTTGAGTAATTTGCGTTTTACTGTTTGAGGAAAGAGGCGTTTTTGTAGAAAGTGCAGTAACAATCATAAGTATTACGCAGGCTAAAGCAATTGCTCCAGTTAAGATAAGAATGTTGTTTTTATCCAACTTAACCTTTGGCTTTCGAGAGCGTGACCTCGTGCGGGTGTTTGTGCGTGACTTAGTAGATTTTCTGTTTACTGATTTTTTAACAGCCATTGCCAGATTATACAGTTTTGTAAGTTTTATTACAATTCAGATGTCTGTTCCAAATACATTTAGCTTACTGCATTGTTAAAATTATATTTATCTGTTATACTCGCAAAATAATCTGCCCTATACGCCAAAAGGGTAGAAGGAGTTAATTTAATGAGCGATACAAAAAATGAACACGCATGTACATTAGACAAAATTATTAGCCTTTGTAAAAGACGCGGTTTTGTTTATCAGGCATCAGAAATTTATGGAGGTCAGGCAGGTGCCTGGGATTACGGTCCACTGGGTGTTGATTTTAAAAGAAACATTCAGAATGCATGGTGGCATTATATGACACAGCTGCATGACGATGTTGTTGGTTTGGATTCTGCAATTTTTCAGCATCATACAACCTGGAAGGCTTCTGGCCACGTTGATC
>CAZALL010000297.1:0-1409 GCA_964485955.1 uncultured Treponema sp.
TCTAGTGGTAATTTATTCAGCTAAATTATCTTGTCCGCTAAACTGCAATTGATCTAGGTTACACGACTTATAATACAAAATTTCTCTTATACTTTACATAAGTAAAAACATTTGAAATTCTCTCTTCATTTTCTATTCCTTCAGCATGCTTTTCTTTAATTATTTCTTTTTTTTCACCTTTTTCTAATTTTAATGAAGCTAAATAAATCTTTATTGAGCAATTTTTTTTCTTATTTAATTCTGCTACCTCAGCCGAATTTTCATCGAATCTCATCGTTTTAGAAGAAATAAGATTTAAATCTTTTCCAAATAAATAATTACTAATCAATTCAAATTCTAAAATTTTATAATTTCCATTCAACTTTAAATTTATTTCATATTGAGGAAGAATCATATCATCACTGTACGTAGATTCTATTTTTATCTTATCCATCTCTATAATATCGTAAATTTTAGGATTTCCTACACCTTTGATCTCTTTTGCATTACAAATACAAGAAACTAAAAATCCTAAAATAATTAAAATATTTCTTTTATTCATCTAAGTTTCCTTTTCTAAACAAAATAGATGAAATACAGAGATCTTCATAATCAGAACCTTTATACACTTCCAGAATTTCAATTTCGATTTTGTCATTAACCACTTCAGAAAAACTTAACTTTTGAAATTCCGGAATATCCTCTAATTCAAAAGAATATGATTTTGTTGAAGTTTTTATTTTTATTTTTTTTGGACGGCAATTTTTTTTGTATAAATCGGGTCTTTTAACTGAAACATATCCTGGCAATATGTATAAAGTTTTAAAACAAACTTTGCCTGTAAATAATTTTTCTCCTTCTCCACAACCTGACTGACCTTCAGCCCATACATAATTTAAATTTCCCCAGTATGAAAGTTTATCTGCTTTATATACCTTTGTTTTTTCCGACAAATAAGAACTGGAAGTAATATCTACAGAAATCAAACTCTCTAATAATCTTGAACTTTCAGAATTGCCGATAAAAAAAGGAATTTCACTATTTTCATAAAGAAAAATAAAGTCATCAAATTGATAATATCTATATTTATGCGTTTCGTTAGAATCTGAAACACAAATCATAATCTTGTTTCCATAACTATCATTTTGATATGTTACAAGCCCATGCTGATTATCAATAATTTCATAATTCGAATCAAAAATTATCAGTTTATATTCATTACCTACACTTGATAAAATCAGCCTTCCATTTTCTGAATAATATTCAACTGTCTGACCATAAAATTTCAACGTGAATAAGCAAAATACAGTAAAAAATAAAAGCGTTTTTTTCATTAGTTTTCCTCTTTTGGAGCTTTTATGTTCACTTTTACAACATCTGAATTATTCGATTTAAAACCAACATCATTTAAAATCTGAATTGTTTCGTCA
>CAZALL010000298.1:0-1395 GCA_964485955.1 uncultured Treponema sp.
ATCCAAGATGTCGTAGAAACAGTCCTTATTGAAAACAAAGAAGTTGAAGTTGCCAAAGCATATATTCTTTACAGAGCCCACCACGATGTTATGAGGGACGCAAAAAGTTTAATGCTTGACATTAACAAAACAATGGATGGCTACCTTGCCCAAAATGACTGGCGTGTTCATGAAAATGCAAACGTAAATTTTTCATTAGGCGGTCTTATTCTCCATAACTCTGGAACAATTACGGCAAATTACTGGTTGCATAACATATATTCAAAAGAAGTCGCAGAAGCCCACAGAACATGTGCATTTCACATCCACGATCTTTCTATGTTCAGCGGTTACTGTGCAGGTTGGTCGTTAAGACAACTTATCCAGGAAGGCTTAGGCGGTGTACCAGATAAAATTACTTCCATGCCGGCAAGTCATTTATCTACGCTAGTAAATCAGATTGTAAACTTTTTAGGAATCTTACAAAATGAATGGGCTGGAGCACAGGCATTTTCTTCTTTTGACACATATCTTGCACCTTTTGTAAGAACTGACAACCTTAATGAAAAACAAGTAAGACAGTGCATTCAAAGCTACATCTACGGAGTAAACACACCAAGCAGATGGGGTTCACAGGCTCCTTTTACAAATATTACACTTGACTGGGTTTGCCCTGATGATCTTAAAAATAAAAAAGCAATTGTCGGCGGAAAGGAACAGGACTTTACTTATGGTGACTGCCAGAAGGAAATGGATCTCATAAACAAAGTATTCATTCAGTTAATGATTGAAGGCGATGCAGAAGGAAGAGGCTTTGCATACCCAATTCCGACATATAACATTACAAAAGATTTTAACTGGGAAAGCGAAAATGCAAAACTTCTTTTTGAAATGACCGCACAGTATGGAACTCCAAACTTCCAGAACTTTGTAAATTCTGACTTAAATCCAAATGATGTACGTTCAATGTGCTGCCGTCTGCAGTTAGACAAAAGAGAACTTAGAAGAAGAGGCGGAGGACTTTTTGGTGCTGACGAATTTACAGGTTCAATTGGAGTTGTTACAATAAATCTGCCTCAGATAGGATACCTCGCAAAAAACGAAAATGAATTCTTTTCAAGGCTTGACTACCTTATGGAACTTGCAAAAGAAAGTCTTTGTACAAAAAGAAAAGTTATCCAAAGATTATATGACGGAGGACTTTTTCCTTATACAAGACGCTATCTTAAAACTCTTACAAATCATTTTAATACAATTGGTTGTTGCGGAATGAATGAATGCTGCCTTAACTTTCTGGGAGTAAATATTACTAACCCTAAAGGTAAAGCTTTTGCAGAAAAAGTACTTATTCACATGAGGGAAAAGATGAAGGACTTTCAGGAACAAACTGGAGATCTTTTTAATCTTGAAGCAACA
>CAZALL010000299.1:0-1389 GCA_964485955.1 uncultured Treponema sp.
CCAAGTGAAGAAAGAATTGAATCTGGTTTTTCTTTTTCTATAATACGCTGTATTGTTTCAGGAATTAAAGGTTCAATGTAAATATGATCAGCCATTGCGTGATCTGTCATCAAAGTTGCCGGGTTGGAATTTACAAGAACAACTTCAAGTCCCTGTTCTTTAAGAGCTTTACAAGCCTGGCTTCCGGCATAGTCAAATTCCGCTGCCTGACCAATAATAATAGGACCACTTCCAATTACCATAACCTTGTGAATATCTTGATTTAATGGCATACAATACTCCTCTTAACCTATAGTGTATTTATGAACAAAAAAAAACTGAACCCGAAAAAAAACGAATTCAGTCTAAGAAAATATATATCTGTTAATTTTTACTGTGTTCATTATCATACTAAAATAGCAGTATACACAATAAATAGTTCTTATTCTAGTATACACAATATTTTTTACAGATTATTTTTATAAGTTTTATAAAGTTTATTGTGGGGAATTTCTACAGCACTTCTGGCAGCCCATAACCCTTACATGTTTTTTTCCATCCTTATAATTAAAAAGACGAGCAACAAGATGTTCTTCCATAGAAACATTTTTTCCACATACAGGACACTGTCTTTTTAACCCTTCTTCAACTTTTGGATAACAGTGTACACATCCCTTAATAATACAAAGCTGGTCAGGAACATTCATTGGTCTGTACACCTGGCTTACAAGATTTTCTCCCTTTAAAAGATATGCATTGCACAAAGGACAGTTAATTAAGAGTCCCTTTAAGGCAGCCTCTTTTTCTGCCTGTATACGTTTTTTTTTCTGCACATTATTTTTTCTTTTCTGCCCAAGACGAGCAGCATAAGAAAGAATGAACAAAACAAATATTGCCGCACAGAATAAAAATAAATAAAAAATCCATAGAGTCATAAGTGATTATATTTTATTCCTTTTTTAAAATAAATAACCCTCCGGACAATTCCAGAGGGTTTAATTAACTCAAGACTATGACTAATTACTGCATAAGCTGAAGTACATTCTGACTAGCCTGATTTGCCTGAGCAATCATTGCAGTTCCTGTCTGTCTAAGTACCTGGTTCTTTGTAAAGTCTACCATTTCCTTAGCCATATCAGTATCACGAATACGAGATTCTGAAGCCTGAAGGTTTTCTGCACCAATATCAAGACCCTTAACTGTCTTTTCAAGGCGGTTCTGGTAAGCACCAAGGTCTGCACGCTGTTTGTTAATCTTCTTTAAAGCTTCATCAAGTGTACCAATTGCACGGTTAGCTTCGTCTGGTGAAGCAAGTGTCATGATTTCTTCATTACCAACATTACGCATACCAAGAGCCATAGCTGTCATTGTTCCAATGAAAACCTGTGTTCTCTGATCCATGTTAGCACC
>CAZALL010000300.1:0-1356 GCA_964485955.1 uncultured Treponema sp.
AAATGTTCTTTTGAAATGGATATTCCTTTAAAAATGGATTTTCTTTATGACAAAAAAGACATTACCATGCGTTATGAATCCGTTATGGGAGAAGCAGAATTGTCTTTTGTTCCAGAAGAAGAAAAAGAATACGTTATGCAAGAAAAAATTCTTTCGCGTACACAAGAAATGAAAACTTTTCCATGGAATAAAGTCGCTCTTTTAAAATGCGCAGTAGTAAAACTTTTTGTTAAAAGCATTAGTGCAAAGGTCAATCCATTAAATGGAAATGCGGATTAAAAAAATAATGTTTTTTAAAAACTTATTTCTTTTTGATTAAGAATAGCTTTTTTGAGAAGCCCATTAGTGTAAATTAATTTTAAAGAAAAGAAAGGAACTTTTTTGTCCAGCAGTTTAAGAAATATTTCGTCTCCCTTCCAGTGGGGTAGGTCATTCATTTTTTCTTTGTCTACCCATTCAAGATTTCCTTCATCACATTCAATGAGATTTCCTGTAAAAGAATCTGAATAAAAAATATGCATGTATTCTGTAAAATTGTCATCACTTACAAAAGTAACAATTCCCCTATAATCAAGACTTGTAAGAATAAGACCTGTTTCTTCCTTTACTTCACGTAAAATACATTCTTCAGGACTTTCACCTTCTTCAAATTTTCCGCCAATGCCAATCCATTTGTCATGATTGTAATCATTTTGTTTTTTTGTTCTGTGGAGCATGAGATATTTTTTATCTTTTTCTATGTAACACAGACTTGTATTTTGCATGCTTTTGTTCATGTTCTTTCTCCAGTAAATTTAAAACAAAAAACCGCCGGCTTCACTTTGAAACAGACGGTCTTTACTCTACATATTTAATGTATAAAATTATTTTGCTGCCTTACCCTGATTTGCAACAGCTGCCTGTTTTGCGGCAATTGCTTCCTGGTCACCAAGGTAGTAGTGTTTAATAACATTAAAGTTATCGTCAAATTCGTATACAAGTGGAGTTGCTGTAGGAATGTTTACTCCAAGAATCTGTTCCGGTGTCATCTTGTCAAGGAAGTAAACAAGTGCTCTAAGAGAGTTACCGTGAGCTGCAATTACAACACGTTTTCCAGCCTTCATCTGAGGTTTAATTTCTTCAAGGAAGTATGGAACTACACGCTGAATTGTTGTTTCAAGAGATTCATTCTGTGGAAGGAAAGAAGGATCTACATCGCGGAACATTGCAGCTTTTTTTGCAGAACGTTCATCATCGTCAGCAAGTACTGGAGGTTTTACATCAAATGAGCGACGCCAGATTTTTACCTGATCTTCACCAAATTTTTCTGCAGCTTCAGCCTTGTTTTTTCCCTGAAGATCACCATAATGGCGTTCG
>CAZALL010000301.1:0-1337 GCA_964485955.1 uncultured Treponema sp.
CTGCAATACCAGTTGCAAATGTACGTTTAATATTTGTATCTTCAAGGGCAAGTTCTTCAGCTTCGTAGTAGTATTTATCGTGCATGTAATGTATTGCATTTAAAACATTTACATAAACGTCAGCAAGCCATTCAAGCATTGCATTATACTTGCGTACAACTTCCTTATAGTTAGAAGCATCAATGACGTCTGCTGTAATTGGAGCATATTCAGGACCTACCTGGAGACCTTTTTTAAGACCTTCATCAATACCACCGTTAAAAGCGTAGAGAAGGGCTTTTGCAAGGTTTGCACGGGCTCCAAAGAACTGCATTTCTTTACCTGTCTGAGTTGCAGATACACAACAGCAGATAGAATAGTCATCACCCCATACAGGACGCATAACATCATCATTTTCATACTGAATTGAAGATGTATCAATAGAAATTTTTGCAGCATACTTGCGGAAGTTTTCTGGCAATCTCTTTGAATACAAAACTGTCATGTTTGGTTCTGGAGAAGGTCCCATGTTTTCAAGAGTATGGAGGAAGCGGTAGTCATTCTTTGTTACCATAGAGCGTCCATCCTGACCAAGTCCACCAACTTCAAGAGTAGCCCATACAGGATCACCAGAGAAAAGCTGGTTGTAAGATTCAATGCGGGCAAAACGAACCATGCGGAACTTCATAACCATATGATCTACAAGTTCCTGAGCTTTTTCTTCTGTAAGAATTCCGGCTTTAATATCACGTTCAATATAGATGTCAAGGAAAGTTGAAATACGACCAACTGACATTGCAGCACCATTTTGTGTTTTTACTGCACCAAGGTAACCAAAGTAAAGCCACTGGAATGCTTCTTTTGCTGTCTTTGCAGGCTGTGAAATATCAAATCCGTAAAGATTTGCCATTTCTTTAAGACCTTTAAGGGCATTTATCTGGTCTGTTACTTCTTCACGCAGACGGATAACTTCTTCAGTCATTGTTCCGTCGCCAAGATTTAATTTGTCATTTTCCTTTTCTTTTATAAGAAAATCAATACCGTAAAGAGCAATACGGCGGTAGTCACCAACAATACGACCACGTCCATAAGTATCAGGTAAACCTGTTAAGATGTGTGCTGAACGAACTGCACGATGTTCAGGAGTATAAACATCAAAAACACCCTGGTTATGTGTCTTATGGTATTCTGTAAAGATTTTGTGGAGTTCAGGGTTAACCTTGTAGCCATACATTTCGCATGACTGTTCTGCCATTTTAATTCCACCATATGGCATAAAGGCTCTCTTTAAAGGTTTATCTGTCTGAAGACCAACAACCTGTTCAAGTTCTTTTCCTTCCGGACAAATGTATCCAGCT
>CAZALL010000302.1:0-1321 GCA_964485955.1 uncultured Treponema sp.
ACGTGACCGATAGTACCAACGTTCATGTGAGGTTTAGTTCTGTTGAACTCTTCCTTTGCCATGTGTTTCTCCTTACCCACAGAAATCCTAAAATCTGTGGCAATATGTATTTACATGTGTTGCACTTTAAGCCAGAAAATGACATTCCTTACAAAGGTTTATGCCACTTTCGCATACACACTTTACCAAGTTATTACAAGATGATTTATTAAAGATAAGAATTAATCTTACCTGTTTCATCCATTCGAAGCAGTTGGTCTTAATCCACCTAACATCATCTTGCTGACGACTGGTCTGGCATACAGGACCTTATTTTAGTTTACATTGCATAAACTTAAGTCAGAATCCTGATCAGCTTAAAAAATCCACGAACCTGCCAACGACAGATTCAAGCAGAACCAGGTGTAAACAATCTGAAAAGCGCTTAGGAATTTACGCTTAACTTTACGACTTTTACCAGACAACTTCCCAATTGTCCGTCCAACTATCAAAGAACCTTATTCTGCATAGATTTGCAGACACCACGCCACAAAGGGCGTAATTTTCGGAAACTATATATTTTTTTAAAAATTATTTCAAGTAGAAGAATGACTTTTTTATGAAATATTTGCGTTTTTTTACAGAATTTTATACAGTCTGAATAATTTGCAATTTATTCAGCAGAACAAAAAAAATGCCCACCGCAATAAGCAGCAGGCACATGTAGAAAAAGTAAAAATCTACCAGCGGTAATGAGCAAAAGCCTTGTTAGCTTCAGCCATTCTGTGTGTATCTTCCTTCTTCTTATAAGCAGAACCAGTATTGTTATAAGCATCAAAAAGTTCACTTGCTAATGTTTCTGCCATACCATGTCCGTTTCTGTTGCGGGCAGCAGCAATAATCCATCTCATAGCAAGAGCTTCACGACGGTCATCACGAATTTCTACTGGAACCTGATATGTCGCACCACCAACGCGGCGTGACTTAACTTCAACCATTGGTTTTACGTTATCAAGAGCCTTAAGGAATACTTCAAGAGGATCCTTATCTGACTTCTTTTTAAGCTGATCAAAAGCTTCATATACAAGGTTTGTACATGTCTGTTTTTTTCCATCAAGCATCATGCGTGAAACAAATTTTGTTACAACCTTGCTGTTGTATTTTGCATCTGGCATAACCGGACGATTAACTGACTTCTTAAATCTACCCATAGTAATTAACCTCCTCTATTATGCCTTTGGCTTCTTGGCACCATACTTAGAACGGCTGCGTTTACGTCCGTCTACACCAAGAGTATCTTTTGTACCGCGGATAATATGGTAACGTACACCAGGAAGATCCT
>CAZALL010000303.1:0-1309 GCA_964485955.1 uncultured Treponema sp.
GTTGAACGTTCTCTTCGCGTTCTTGACGGTTCTATCATGATTCTTTGTGCTGTTGCAGGTGTTCAGTCTCAGTCTATTACTGTAGACCGCCAGCTCAAGCGCTATCATGTACCTCGCGTAGCATTTGTAAACAAGTGTGACCGCCAGGGTGCTAATCCTATTCGTGTTTGTAATCAGCTTCGTGAAAAACTTGGTCTTAATGCCCACATGATGGAACTTCCTATTGGTCTTGAAGACAAACTTGAAGGTGTAGTTGACCTTATTTCGATGAAGGCAGTTTACTTTGACGGTAACAGCGGTGAAAACCTCCGCTATGCAGAAATTCCTGAAAACCTCAAGGCAGATGCAGCTAAATACCGTCAGGAAGTAATTGAAGAAGCAGCAAACTTTGATGATGCTCTTATGGAAAAAGTTCTTGAAGGTGGAGAACCTACAGAAGAAGAACTTATTGCAGCTATCCGTAAGGGAACTCTTGCAGAACAGTATGTTGGTGTATTCCTTGGTTCTGCTCACGTAAACAAAGGTATCCAGCCTCTTCTCGATGCAGTTGAACGCTACCTTCCTAACCCTACAGAAGTTCACAACTACGGACTTGACCGCGACAACAACGAAGCTCAGGTTGAACTTTTCAACGTTGAAAACAAGCCTTGTGTTGCCCTTGCATTTAAACTTGATGACGGTCAGTTTGGTCAGTTAACATATGTTCGTATCTACCAGGGTAAAATTGTTAAGGGTGATGAACTCTACAATGTACGCTCTCAGAAGAAGTTCAAAGTTGGTCGTATTGTCCGCATGAACTCTGCTGCTATGGAAGATATTAACGAAGGTATGCCAGGTGACATCATTGCTCTCTTTGGTGTTGACTGTGCTTCTGGTGATACATTCTGTGGTGGCGGATTAAACATTGCCATGACATCTATGTTCGTTCCAAACCCTGTAATTTCTATGGCTATTGAACCAAAGAACAAGCAGGATGCAGCTAACATGGCTAAGGCTCTTAACCGCTTTACAAAGGAAGACCCTACATTCCAGACATACGTTGACCCAGAATCTAACCAGACAATCATTAAGGGTATGGGTGAACTTCACCTTGAAGTTTACATTGAACGTATGCGCCGTGAATATAAGTGCGATGTTAACGTTTCTCAGCCAGAAGTAGCTTACCGCGAATCTATTACTCAGAAAGCAGACTTCAACTTTACACACAAAAAACAGACTGGTGGTTCAGGTCAGTACGGTCGCGTTGCAGGATTTATGGAACCACTTGCAGACAAAGATTACGAATTTGTTGACTCTATCAAGGGTGGTG
>CAZALL010000304.1:0-1308 GCA_964485955.1 uncultured Treponema sp.
TTTATGTAAATTTAGGCACTGGTATTAAGATCAACAGCAGTTTGTACCACTACGCGGGGAATAACCCTGTGCGGTATGTGGACCCGGATGGAGAGACCGCTGTAATTTCTGGCTTGATAGGATTTGGCATTGGTGCTGTAGTTGGAGTTGCCGGTGTAGCTATAAGTGCTGTTATGGGGGCTGAAGTAACTGTCGCAGATTTTGTTGGCGGTGCAGTTTCAGAAGCTGTAACAGGTGGCATTCTTGGTTTAACAGGGAATTTTACTTTGGCAAAAACAACAAGTGCGGTAGCTGTAACTGCAGTTAATGTAGCTGTTGGTGCTGGTGCTGCCGCATTAGGAAATCTGGCTAAACAGGGAACAAATATTAAAGTTGGAAAACAGGACAATTTTGATGTTGTTGATTTAGTGGCTGATACTGCGATTGGTGGACTTAATGGAGTTATTTTGTCAGGATGCCCTGTTAAAGGGTTAAATTCTGGAAGAGGTTCCATGCAGGCAGCCGCAAAGCAGATGATAACTAAGGGTAATACATCTACACTTCATACATCATTTAATGTTGCTGTAGTTGCTAATCATAATGCTGCTTTGGAGAAAGGCACTGTTGTAACTCTAGTTGAAAAAAATGTCTTTGATGCAGGGCGAAAGATTGTAGATGCGGTAAATAATAAGATTTCTGAAAAGTGATTGCCAGGAGTTTAATGATAATATAATGCGTTATTTGATAACGTTTTTTAGGGAAAGGTTCTATAGGGGACATGATTATATTGTTTTAAAACCATATAGCAGTGTGCATTGGGGATTTGTTCTTATAAGTTGTCTTGGAATTTGGGGACCGATTATTTTTATTGACGTATTTTACACTATAAAAACTCATATAATAACTAAAGCTATGATACCAATTTATATTGGAGTTTTTTTTTGTAATTTGGGATTTTGGGCAATTTGTGAAGGACAGTATGTAAAAATTACAAAAGATGCTATAACTTATGTACTGCTTGTCTTTATGAAAAAGACAATAAAGCTGGCTGATATCATAGAAAGAGAAGAAGTTGCAGGAAATACAGTTTTCAGGCTGGCTTCTAAAGATGACGAAATGATTATAAATACATATCATCTTTCGCAGAATGATATAAGTATTTTATATAAGCAGGTTGGCTTTGAACCTAAGAAAAAAGAAAGAAAAAAGCGGAAAATTGACTAATTTCGCCCAACCGTGCAATCCAGATCAATTGCAGTTTAGCGGGGGGTGAGTTTTAGCTGAATAAATTGCCACTAGACCGCCTGCCAAAAGTATGGTACGCTATAT
>CAZALL010000305.1:0-1295 GCA_964485955.1 uncultured Treponema sp.
AGATCAACAGCAGTTTGTACCACTACGCTGGAAATAATCCTGTACGGTATGTGGACCCGGATGGAAAGGTAAATATTCCATATCAAGCAAAATTTAAAATAGAAATGCAAAATAAAAGTTGGGGAAACGATACTCTTGGAAATTCTTCAAATACGTTAGTGAAAAATTCTGGTTGTTACTTAACTGGAGTTACAATGGCAATTTCAAATCTAAATAAAAAATCTGCAGACTTGCAATCTATTAATGATATGAAAGGTTGTTTTAGTGGTGCAAATCTTGATGGAAGTAAAGTTGCTTCTGAATTTGGATTTAAATTTGATTATTGGACAAAAGCAAAACAGGGTGATTTAGGCAACAAGATAAACGAATTAAATAATAATTCTGATAGAAATTCAATTCTGGCAAAAATTTCCTATAATTCTGATGATTCCAATCAGGCAAATCACTGGGTCGGAATTTCGGGCGGAACAATTACTGATCTGGATTTAGGAGACGGTACTTTCGTAAAAATAACAGGAACATCTATTAATGATAAATTAGATACAAGACCTTCTTACTGGAAAGAAAAAAATGGAGAATTATATATTCCAACTTCACAAATAGAAAGAATTCATATTTTTACGAAAGATAGTACATTTAGTAAAATGCTTAATTATTTTAAGGGGAATAATAATGACTAAAATTAAATTTATTTCTCTTATAACAATATTTTTGACTTTTTTGCTTTCTTGTAATAATTCTAATGTAGAAAAAAAGAATTTAATTTATAAAGAAAATATTTGTGTAGAAAATGGAATAGGACATGAATATTTTGAAGTTTACGAAGGAGATAAACTAATCATTAAAAAAGATGATATAAGAAATTTTAAAGTAAAAGATACTGATTGTTTTGCGATATTTTATAATTTTCCAGAGCCGTTTTTTGGATATTACATTGAGAATGGAAAGATTAAAAAAAAGGTAAGCGGAATTTATCCAACTAATCTCATAACAGCTGATTTAAAATATGTAATATCTTGGAATAATGAAAAGACAAGTCTTAATGGAACTATCAATGTAAAAGAAATAAAATCCGGAAAAACAAAAAAATGTTGGAAAATAGATGAACTTTGCAAAAATATCCCATACAAGAAATCTGTTGGAGATTGTAATCTTAAGGAAAATGGTAATAAAGTAAGTATCGAATTTACTGATGGCTGGAATGAAACTTATGAAAGTTTTGAACTGGACGAAGAGTCTCTAGAGCTAATTCACATTCCGACAGAATATTCTAAGAATAATCCGGAAAATACAAA
>CAZALL010000306.1:0-1274 GCA_964485955.1 uncultured Treponema sp.
CAGCAGAGGTAAAAAAATCTGGGCTTACATCGTAGTCAAAAAGTCCTTTTCTCCAGCCAAGAACACGCTGAACTTTACCTTGAGCGAGAAGAGACTTTGCTTTTTCTACAAGTTCTTTTGTTAATTCTTGCATCTTAAGTCCTCCAGTTTTTTGTTTTCGCCAAGAGTTTTAATCTGAGCAACAAAATCGTTCATAATACCGGCAAAGCGTACACCTTCGGCAGCAGAACACCATTCTACACGAGTTCTTTCTTTTTCTATTCCAAGATAATTGAGCATAGAAAAGAGAAGAGTCATACGACGGCGGGCAAAATAGTTTCCTGTTGAATAATGACAGTCTCCAGGGTGACATCCGCAGAGAATAACTCCGTCAGCTCCACGTTGGAATGCTCTTAAAATAAAGAGAGGATTTAAGCGGCAAGAACATGGAATACGGATAATCTTTACGTTTGAAGGATATTCAAGACGATTGTTTCCGGCTAAGTCAGCTCCTGCGTAAGAACACCAGTTGCAGCAGAATGCAACTATTTTTGGTGTCCATTCATTGTTTTTTGTTGTTTCACTCATAATACTGCATCCACCTCAGCTAAGATTTGTTTGTTGCTGAATCCATTAAGATCCATGGCACCACTAGGACATGCAACTGTACATGCACCACATCCCTGACACATTGCTGTATTTACCTGAGATACATGGCGGGTAATAGTTGTTCTGTTTGGACCACGGAAATCTTTGTCAATGTAAGAAATTGCACCGTAAGGACAAACATTTGCACACTGACCGCATCCGTTACACATGTTTTCATCAGGATGAGCAGTACAAGGATTGTTCTTAAGCTTGTCTTTTACAAGAAGACAGATTGCTTTTGCGGCAGCACCAGATGACTGGGCTACAGTTTCTGGAATATCTTTTGGACCCTGACAGCAACCAGCAAGGAAAATTCCGGCTGTAGGACTTTCTACAGGACGAAGTTTTGCATGAGCTTCAAGGAAGAAATCATTATTGTCCATTGAGGTTGTAAGCATTGTAGCAAGAGGTCTGGCTGATTTGTCAGCTTCAATTGAGGCTGCAAGAACAACCATATCTGCCTTAATATGTACCTGCTTATTTAAGATTAAGTCTGAACCCTGAACATCTAATGTTCCGTCAGCAAGTGGAGTTACTTTTCCAACCTGTCCTTTGATATAGTGAACACCATACTGTTCAACTGCACGACGGTAAAATTCATCAAAGTTTTTACCTGGTGTACGAACATCAATATAGAATACATAGCA
>CAZALL010000307.1:0-1233 GCA_964485955.1 uncultured Treponema sp.
GCGTTTAGGTACTGCTTGTACAAAAGATCGTTCTGAAGTACATGGAAGTAACGCTAAGCCTTATAAACAGAAGGGAACTGGTAATGCACGTCGTGGTGATAAAAAATCACCTATTAATGTTGGCGGTGGTACAATTTTTGGACCAAAACCACGCGACTACAGTTATTCAATTCCTAAAAAAGCAAAACGTCTTGCTATGAAATCAATCCTCAGTCTTCAGGCCTCTGCTGATAGACTTACCGTTATTGAGGATTTCACAGTAGACAGTGGAAAGACAAAAGATTTAGTTAAGATTTTAAATAATTTTGCTAAAGATGAACGCACAGTTATCATCCTTAAAGATGACGATGCAAAAATCAAGCAGGCTGGAAGAAACATCCATAACCTCTCTTTCCTTGCTTATAACCGTCTTCGTGCACATGACCTCTTCTACGGAAGAAAAGTTATTGTACTCGAAAGTGCTGCAAAGAATCTTTCAGAATTCTATGCTGATGAAAAGGAGGCTAAATAATGACATTCGAAGATGTACTTATTGAACCTGTTCTTTCTGAAAAAGCAACTGCTCTTCGTGAACAGAATAAATACACATTTATTGTGTCAAAGTCTGCTACAAAGATCCAGATTAAAGAAGCTGTACGCAAACTCTTCAATGTAAAAGTTGTTGACTGTACAACTATCAATGTTCTTGGAAAGATTAAAAGACTTCGCGGTAGACCGGGAAGAACTGCCAGCTACAAGAAAGCTATAGTTAAACTTGCACCTGGTGAAACAATTAAGGTATTTGAAGGCGCGTGAGCCTTTGAATAGAAAGTAAGGGGAACCATATGGCTCTTAAGATATATAAGCCTTATTCAAAAGGTACACGTACTAGAATTGACTTGGTACGTGATGCAATTACAGCCGATAAACCCGAGAAAAGCCTTACTTCAGGCCGCTTAAGAAAAGCAGGTCGTGGAGCTGGCGGACGTATTTCTGTACGTCATCAGGGCGGCGGTCATAAGAGAAAGTATCGTGAAATTGATTTTAAACGCAATAAGCACGGTATTCCTGGAACTGTAAAAACAATTGAGTACGATCCATACCGCAGTGCAGATATCGCTCTGGTATTTTATGCAGATGGTGAAAAACGTTACATTATTGCACCTAAAGGTTTGACAGTTGGACAGAAAATTATGTCTGGTGAAAATGCAACTCCAACAGTTGGAAATGCACTTCCACTTTCTGCAATTCCTG
>CAZALL010000308.1:0-1211 GCA_964485955.1 uncultured Treponema sp.
AAACATTCATTTTGATTGAGTTAAAGTAGTTCCTGGAACAACAGAAGATGTAACCCATGTATTACCGCCAATTATACAACCCTTTCCAATAACAGTTTCACCACCCAGAATAGTTGCATTTGCATAAATAGTAACATCATCTTCTATAGTAGGATGTCTTTTTTTATCCATAAGATTTTTCTTTACACTCAAAGCACCCAACGTAACACCCTGATAAATCTTTACATTATTTCCAATAACACAAGTTTCGCCAATTACAACACCTGTTCCGTGGTCAATAAAAAAACTTTCTCCAATTGAAGCTCCAGGATGAATATCTATACCAGTTTTTCCATGTGCATATTCACTCATAATACGCGGAATTACAGGAACACCATTTACAAACAAAAAATGTGCCAGACGATAAATTACAATAGCTTCAAGACCTGGATAAGAAACAATTACTTCTTCCGTACTCCTAGCCGCAGGATCTCCCAAATAAAATGCCTGAACATCAAGGGCAACTTTTCTTCGTATTTCTGGCAACTCTTCAATTAAAGCACGGGCAGTTTTTTCTGCAAGTCCAAAACAGTGACTTCCTTCAACACCACTATCCTGCTTTATATAAACAAGAGCCTTCTGTATTTCTTTTGTAAGAATGTTAATTATTCTGTTAACTTTTTCACCAGTAATAAAACGAAGTGTCATTTCGTCAATAATTTCTGCAGTCCTAAAACCCGGAAAAATAAGACTCTGTAAATCCTGAATTACATTAACAACATTCTGCCTGTTAGGGAATATACAAGCTTCATCAAGATTAATTCCACCGTATTTCTTATATGATTCAAGAATTCTATCAATAGAAGTGTCAATTTCACTCATCTAGATTTCCACCTGTGTTATTTAAATTTAATTATTATTTAACTAAAGTAGGAACATTGTGCATTTTTTTTAATTTAAATGCAAGGTAAAAAAAATAGAGGTACCAAGCAGCAACGCCACCCGGTACCTCTACCGTCCAGTTTCCTGGACATCGGAGAGAGTTTATCAGCTTATTTACAAGCTGATTTGAATATACATCAAAGCATTTTTTTAGTCAATTTTATTTTAAGATTTTTTTACGTTTTTTGCATAAAATTTCGTTATCTATTTATTTTAGAAAATTACTTAAGATACCTCTAAAAGCCAGTCAATTAAATTTTTGTGGATTATTCCGTCCCGCGAAAAATCAA
>CAZALL010000309.1:0-1191 GCA_964485955.1 uncultured Treponema sp.
AGAATATTAAATACCTGATATAAAAGTTCCTTATCCGTATTAAATCTTAAATTTATTTTTTCATCAAACAAAAACTCTGTCAAAGGACTGTAGGATGCAGTATCTTCCCTTAAGCGTAATAAAATTTCATCTGCACTAAAAATGCTTTTTTTAATTTCGACACGACCATTTTCAAGACGCGACAACTCAAGCAAATTTGAAATAATTGCTGTCATAGATGAAGTTTCATCACTAATCGCCTTAAGAGATTTTTCAAGCTGAACTCTGTCATCTTTTCCCCAGCGAAGCAATAATTTTGCATTCCCCTGAATTACCGCCAGCGGAGTTTTTAATTCATGCGATACATTACTTGTAAAAGCACGTTCTCTGTCAAAATCTTTTTTTAAACGGGCAAAAAGTTTATTAAAAGTTAAAGCAAGTTCATCAAGTTCATCTTTATTATTTGTAACAGGCAGCTCATGATCCAAATTAGAAGCAGATATTTTTTCTGCCTCCCGCGTCATATTTGTAATAGGTTTTAAAGTCTGCTTTGTAATTATAAGACATGCAATGTAAGACAAAATTAAAACTGGAAGCAGAATAATAAGCAGTGCTTTTGGAAAAATTTTAATATATCTTATAACCGCATCCTGATCCAAATTAAATGCACATTCAATTGTATATTTTTTATCTGAAGTTTGCTGTGTATAATAAAGAATATAAAGATCACTGTCAGTAAAATAATTTTTTTCCATATATTTTTTTGCCTTACCTTCAGTATCTTTTAAAAGTGGCAAAAAAGGATCATTAGTTCCTACTATAATTTTATTTTCGTTATCGTAAACCAAAAAACTTATAAAATAAGGAATACCTGTATCTTCAAGACTTTTACTTATATCACTGCTGTGTTCAATAATGTTCTCTAAATCTTCATAAGTCTTTACTAAATCTCTATGTTCCCTAAGCCGTACATTAGCTGCTAAAAAAATAAAAAACGCAACTGTAACTAAAATTATTAAAACAGTTAAAAAAGCCGAAAACTTTAACGAAATTCTTTTTGAAATTGAATTCATTTTTCTTCTCCGCTTTTCATAATATATCCGCTTCCCCTCACAGTAAAAATAAAGTCACTTCCCGAAACCTTATCAATTTTATTCCTAAGATAACGGATATAAACATCAACTGCATTGTCTTCAATATAATGTTCACTTC
>CAZALL010000310.1:0-1188 GCA_964485955.1 uncultured Treponema sp.
TGCATTCAACCGATGCTCTTGATGAAGAAATTCGTTCTGATGCCAGAAAAAAAGCACAGAGAATTTTGACTAAGACTGATGAAGAAATAGAAAAACTTTCTGCTGGTATTGAAGACAGACTTAAGGATTCTGCTCAAAAAGCAAAAATTGCCAGTCAGGAGCGGATTGAGCTTTATGAAAAAAATCTAAATGCTTCAGTTCCTCTTGAAAGACAAAGGTATCTTGCAAAGTATATTGATTCCTGCTTAAAGGATGCAATAAATGCCTATACAGCTTCAATGTCTGAAGATAAAAAAATAGAAGTTATCCGTCTGCTTGCAGAAGAAGCAAAAGATATTTTAAAAGGGAAAAAAATAAAAGTTTATTCTGTGGGACTTGATGAAAATAAAATTTCTTCCATGCTAAAAACTGTACTTGATGCAGATTTAGTTGAACTTAAAAAAGTACAGGATAAATCTTTGGAAGTAATAAAATATTTTAATGACATTCCAGAAGCTTATACATGCCGCGACGGTGTAATTATTGTAACAGAAGATTCTTCAATAATTTGCCGCTTTACAATTGCAGAAAAAATTCTGCGTATTTTGGATTGTAAACGTATGGAACTTTCTAAAGCCCTTTTTGGCGGGAGCTTGCCTGAATGATAAAAGGAAAAATTACTAGAGTAAACGGACCTATTGTTTATGCTCAGGGTCTGGATAATTGTGGTCTTTATGATGTTGTTGAGGTTGGCGAAAAAAAACTTATTGGCGAAATAATCAGGCAGAGTAAAGATCGTACAACAATTCAGGTTTACGAAGATGATGTTGGAATGAAAGTTGGTGAAGATGTTACAAGCAGCGAAAGACCACTTTCATTAAAATTAGGACCTGGTCTTATCGGAACAATTTACGATGGTATTCAGCGTCCTTTAAAAGATATGTATGAAAGTGAAGGAGCTTTTTTACTTCCAGGTCATCGCAGTGAACCAATTAATGTAGAAAAAAAATGGACATTTACTGCACTCTTAAATGAAGGTGATTCAATAACTCCAGGTGCTGTTTTGGGTACAGTGCAGGAAACTCAGTCTGTTTTACATAAAATTATGGTTCCGCCTTACATTAAAGGAAAAAAATTACAGTCTTTTAAAGGCAGCGGAGATTATAATGTAGATGAAGTTATTGGTCTTAGTGAACTTGGTGAAGAAAT
>CAZALL010000311.1:0-1180 GCA_964485955.1 uncultured Treponema sp.
CTAAACAACGGAGGAAACAGAATGAGTAACGAAGTTACACAGTGGGAATATAAAATTCTTAGAACGGCTGGACAAAGCGAAGCAAATATTGATGAATTAAATAGATTAGGAAAAGAAGGGTGGGAAGTTGCTGGAATTGAAGCTCCTAGTGCACCACTTGAAAGGTACGTTCTTAAACGCCCTAAACAAAAAGAAGAAGATTATGGATATTCCAGATAAAAAACAGGCTGTCTTTTTGGCAGCCTGTATTGTTTTAAAGTATTAAGGTTGCGATTCTGGCAGTTCAATCTGATTTTTTCTGTCTTTATCCTTTTTTTCTGGTGGAAATCTTTCGTTAATAGATTTTAGGTAACCATTATTTTCTGTCTTTAAAGTATTGTCAGCATTTATCATAGATTCATTTACATTGTCAGAATTTGCTATATCTGCACGGTTTGCTTCCATAGTTTTACCTGTAACAGTCATCACATTACCACTAACTTTATCAAAATAACTCTGTCCAATAATATTACCCTTGCCAGTAAACATACCTCTGTCCTGACCGGTTATCTTCTTGAACATAAAGTCTTTGTCAATTTCCTTATTTCCAGCTTTTACAGCATCCTTATAAACTTTATCAGACTCTTTCTTTATGTCTTTAGCTGTCATTCCCATCTTTAACTGCTTGTTAGCCTGCTCAAGATGCCCTGCAAATGCTCCAGACTTCAGGCCAGCCGCAGCCTTTACATTGCCTTTTGCTTCATCAACAGCTTTTTTATCGCCCCAGGCATGTCCAACATCTTTAGCTTTATGTGCAGCATCCTGTACACCGTGCATTGCAGAACCAACAGCATGAGCTGCACTATGAGCCATGTGAGACATTCCACGCATTTCGTTTGCAACATCGCCAATTCCAAGACTAGGATTTCCAGAAATTACGGCACTAGCAAGTTTTCCACTGCTCTTTGCAAGAATTACACCAATTACACAGTTAAAAATATAATACAAAATAGCAGTCATCGAACCTAAATCAAGAGACGGCATTCTTGTTCCCATTCTGATGTAAAGGCCTATTACAAAGAAAGTCATCATAGTTGATACAATAATTTTTACAAAGAATGTTAATATCATTTTAAGAATATTAGAAGCAAAACTCTTTGTTGCATCAATAAAATACAAAGGAATTAAAAGAGCCGAAACA
>CAZALL010000312.1:0-1099 GCA_964485955.1 uncultured Treponema sp.
TGACTTCTTCTGGCTTCTTCCATCTTTGCTTCTGTAAGGCTTTTTGAAATTTTAACCCTGTCAGAGTCTCCAAAGTCGTCCCAGGAGCTTACATTTGGCTGAACAAGAATTGCATTGAATTTTTTCTGAGCCTGGCGTGGAATAAAATAAGTAAAAGTTCCAAAAAGGGCTGTAAAGGCAAATAAAGAAAAAGTAAAAATACCACATTGGTATAAATTACTTTTTAAAATACGAGTGTTCTGGCAGATTGCCCTGTCTTCCAGATAAAAAATACATTCCCCAAAAAATGATGAAGCAAGAGCAAATATAAAAGAAATTCCCCAGACTCCTGTTATAGAAGCAAGTTGTGTAATAATCTTCCATTTGTAGGCTGCCATAGACAGTGTGCCCCATGGGTATGCAAGATAACCTGTAGACTTGCACCATTCCCATAAAACCCAGCAGGCAGAAAAATAGAACATTCTTTTAAATGACAGAAAAGTATCTTTACCACAGCTTTTTTCAAGTTGTGACTTATTTTTAAGCCTTGACGGAAAGATAAAAAAAACAGCTCCGCAAAGACCGCCGGTTAAAGCTTCTCCTAAGGCACTTCCGCCTAAAGTTCCTATGGCAAAATCTTTAAAATTTGCTAGCCAAAAACTTGAAATTAAGTGAACGCATGTAATCTGAATAAGAAAAAGAAAAAATGCTCTTTTAAAACTTTTACACTTATAGAAGGCAACGTAAAGAGGTGTCAGGCAGAAAAGTGCTAAGAATGGAGAGCCAAAAAGAAATATTTCATTTGCAATAGAAGCACCCTGCAGGATGCCTGAAAAAATTGCACAAAAAACTTGTAAAATAAGGGAATTCATTATAATATTATTCTATAAATAGAATAAAAAAAAAGCAATACAGACGGGGGATGGGGAATGAATACCGTAAGCAGTATACACAAAGAAGAATACGGCATAAAAGCAGCTGTTACAGCTGAAGCACCCGGAAGATTTCATTTAATAGGTGAACATACAAGTTTTTTTAAGGATAAAACACTATCAATGGCAGTAAACATGAAGGTTCAGGTAGCAGTTTCTTTAAGAAATGATCAGAACTGTAAGTTTTA
>CAZALL010000313.1:0-1090 GCA_964485955.1 uncultured Treponema sp.
CAAGATTGATAGTCCTGAGTTCTTTACCATCGATTGAATAGACTTTCTTTTCCATCTTATCCCTCGACCTTATTTCTTAACAGCGGACTTAACAATCAGCGTGCAGTCTTTATTTCCCGGAACAGCTCCGCGAACCATCAACACTTTGAGTTCTGGGTCAATCTTAACAACTTTAAGATTCTGTACAGTAACTCTATCACAACCCATATGACCTGGAAGCTTAATATTCTTTAAGCTGTGTCCTGGAGTTGTACATGCACCTGTACCACCCGGCTCTCTATGGAACTTTGAACCATGTGTAGAACGTCCACCATGGAAGCCCCATCTCTTCATAACACCCTGAAAGCCCTTACCTTTTGAAGTAGCAGTTACATCAACGTACCTGATTGATTCAAAAAGCTCAACGCCAATCTGGTCTCCAACTGACACCTCACCGTCAAAATCACGGAATTCCTTGAGGTGACGTTTAGGTGTAATGTTTTCAGGAAACTGTTTTGCATACGGTTTAGAAACTTTGTTTTCCTTAACATCATCAATGCCAAGAACAACTGCATCATATCCGCACTTTTCCTGTGTTTTTGTGGCAACAACTGTATTTGGTTCGATGTGGATCACGGTTACTGGTGTCAGATTTCCGTTATCATCGAAAACTTGGGTCATTCCCACTTTTTTTGCTATCAGACCTTTCATCTGAAAATCTCCTATTGGAAGCCTAAACTTCCCATCGGCCGCCATCCCCGATCCAGGGGACCGTTACCGTTTAATTTACAGTAGTTTTTAACTTACTGTTTAATTTCTACATCAACGCCAGCTGGCAGTTCCAACTTCATAAGTGAATCCATTACTTCTGATGTTGGTTCAAAAATATCAATAAGGCGCTTATGTGTGCGCATTTCAAACTGTTCGCGTGATTTCTTGTTTACGAAAGGTGAACGAAGAACAGTTACTTTATTGATTCTTGTAGGAAGAGGAATAGGTCCTGAAACCTTAGCTCCTGCTTTCTGAACCTGCTGTACGATATCTTTTGCACTCTGGTCAATAAGAGCTACATCAAATGCACGTAGTCTTACTCTGATTTTTCCGTTTGCCA
>CAZALL010000314.1:0-1065 GCA_964485955.1 uncultured Treponema sp.
CAAAACATTTTTTACCAAGAAGAGCGTTTCCACCGTATCCAGAACCGTAAGACCATACAAGATGTTCTTCTGGGAACTGAGAAATATATTTTTGTTCAACTGGAGCACAAGCCCAAACACCGTTGTCTTTTGCACCATTATTAAGTGGTTTACCAACAGAATGAAGACATGGAACAAAATTGTCATCAAGGTACTGCCATACTTTTTCACCGGCACGTGTCATGATGTCCATGTTAAGAACTACATATTCTGAATCTGTAAGTTCAACACCATATTTTGCGATTGGAGATCCAAGTGGTCCCATGCAGAATGGAAGAACGTACATTGTGCGTCCATGCATACAACCTGTGTAAAGCCCCTTCATTGTTGCTTTAAGTTCAACAGGATCGATCCAGTTGTTTGTTGGACCTGCATCTTCCTGCTTTTTAGAAGCAATGAATGTTCTCTTTTCAACGCGAGCTACGTCAGATGGGTCTGAGCGGAAAAGAAAGCTGTTTGGTTTTTTAGCGAGAGGTGTTGCAATGCCTGCGTCAACACATTTCTGCATTAAGCGGTCATATTCTGCGTTTGATCCGTCACAAACTACAACATCATCTGGTTCACACATCTTAACACATTCTTCAACCCAAGCTTTAATCTTGGCATTTTTAATGTCATTAACTGTCATTCGATATACTCCTGCGGTACGGCCGTTTTACAATATATGCATTTAAATCCGCACCGTGAAAGAATATACAGAATTTATTTATAATATTCAATAAAAATACAAAAAATAACAAAAAATCTTGATTGTTAAAACGTTTAAATCTATGCATTTTATGCTGAATTGTCGTATTTTTAAGTAAATTTGCAATCTTCTGCTAAAATTACATACTATTGAATAAATATGCACTCAAATTTTATTTAGGATAACTTTATTTTCAATAAAAAAGGCCCGCTTTCACGGACCTAATATATTATTTACAGACCCCAGCTTTGCTCGAAAGGTCTGGAAGGTATAAAAAAAGCTGTTGGAATAACCAGCAGCTTCTCTATACAAAGGCGTCTGGCGGAATCGAACCGCCG
>CAZALL010000315.1:0-1049 GCA_964485955.1 uncultured Treponema sp.
AAAATTATTTATTTATAAAACTTACGAAAATTGTTCTTCAAAAACAAGAAAAAAATATGATTTTAATTAGCGCCATTTGGCGCTAATTTATACTTTTCTTATAATATTATTTTTCTTCTTGATTTGGTGAACTCTCTGTCTTGAAACTCCATATTGTCTTGCAAGTTCTGCAAGGCTTTTTTGAGTGCTTTTTAATTCATAAATTAAGGCATTAAAACTTTCTTCTGTAAGAATCTGATTTTTATATCTATGAAATTTCTGCTGTTTGCGAATTTTCTTTAATCCATATTGATTATAAATTTTTCTTACTGTTGAAGACGGAAGATTCAGTTTTACACTCATTTCACTGATTGAAATTGCCTGTTTTTCATATTCTGCTGGAACTTCTTTTTCTGCACGGCGAAGAAATACATGACGAAAATCTGTTTTTATTTTGAACTTTGTTGCAAGATTTGAAACTTCCGCTGGAGTGATGTTCATAATCCTGGCAATTTCGTTTCTTGTAAAATCATTATCTAGGTAATATTGAAGTTTTTCTTTAAGTTCTGTGTTAATCTTTTTCATAGTAGGTATTCCTCTTCATCATTTTTTCTTTGTTGTCTTTTTAATTTTTGAATCTTTTTTTTGTTTCTCAATAAACTTCTGATACCTTGTAATATCGCCTTTTTTGCATATATGAAGATTCAATGTTGAGTAGTCAATCAATTTTCCTTTCATCCTGAATGTTGGTTTTCCGCATTTTTCACAGACTGTAAGTCCTGAATTTTGATTCTTATTTTCTTCCTGACAGAAATGAGGATTTCCTCTTACATCATAAGGCAGCCATTTATCATTTGCTGTCCGAGAATAATTTATTTCAGTTCCGCAGTAACGGCAGTAACTCATTTTAATACCTCCCTAATTAGCGCCATTTGGCGCTAATTTCTTTTTGTATGAATTAACGAACTCAAGTTCAAGTTTTTGAGTTTCTCTGTTCAGTTTAATTTTTGCTTTATATGCTTTTCCGGCTTTGCTTTTTAAGTTCTTTACGCCTGTAGATTTTCCTGCAA
>CAZALL010000316.1:0-1045 GCA_964485955.1 uncultured Treponema sp.
ATACAGCCATCACTTTCACTGTTTATTCTTGACCACACATTTTCCGGTGGCATAAAAGCAAGGTCACTGCGGCTTCCAGTAGATGAAGTTTTTGCCCAATCTGCAATTTTATCAAAAATTTCTGTTTCTGCACTAAAAAGGTCTCTCTCACTTCCAGCTTCAGCCAGTCGTCTTAAACATACATAATTCTGTCTTCCCTTTAGAAGCACAGCTTTTACGCTCTTACCCAAAATTTTCTGTGCATTGGGAATATCTTTTTCAAAAAGCTGCTGCTGAAGATTTATTGTTCCTGTTGAAATTACAACTCTTTCTTTATTTTCCAAAGCCCACAAAATTGAAGGAATTAAATATGCGTAACTTTTTCCAACCCCTGTACCAGCTTCAAAAACACCTATTTTATTTTCATTAAAAGTTCTTGCAATCTGCTTTAATAATTCAATTTGAGAAGGTCTTTCTTCATAGCCTGTGAATTTCTTTGCAAAATCTCCATCGCGTGAAATATACCTTGCTGTTTTTTCAATATCCAAAAGTACATTAACTTTAGGCTTAATTGGTTCAACTACAACATAAACTTCACTTACGTCATTATTTACTATGTAAAAACCTAAGGAAGTATCTGCTGCATTCATGGCAATATTCTGATCAGCTTCACTTGGCTGTAAAAAACCATTCGGATGATTATGAATTAAAACATGTCCTTCACGTACATTTGCTTTATTTACTACGACAGAATCTTCATTTCCCCTGGCACCGACAACAACACTTATAACAATTCCCTTAGGATTTATTTTTCCAGTCCAGAAAACTTCATTTCCGCCGGCTTCTTCAATATCCCTTGCCATGGACTTTATTACGCTCTTAGTAAATCTTTTTTCTGCCTTCACTTCACTTTCCTTCAGTCTGCCATTCTAAGATAAAGACATTGAATTTTCAATTACACGGAATGGATTACACTAAATGCACAAAATAAAATCATCTTATGTTACAAAAAAAATAGTGTGAATTTAATCACAATATTTCTTTAACATCAGGTTAGATATAGACA
>CAZALL010000317.1:0-1041 GCA_964485955.1 uncultured Treponema sp.
TATTATTTTCTGTAATACAAAACGCACCTGTGAAGTTGTATCAAAACGTCTTGTTCTTAAAGGTATAAAGTCAGAATTTATAATTGGAGATTTGCCTCAGAAAAAACGTCTTGCAATTATGAAAAAATTTAAGGAAGGTGAAATAAAATGCCTTTGTGCAACTGATGTAGCTGCCCGTGGAATTGATGTAAATGATCTTGCGATGGTAATTAATTATGATCTTCCTAATGAAGCAGAAAATTATGTTCATAGAATTGGTCGTACAGCTCGTGCAGGAAAGTCTGGTAAAGCATATACTTTCTGCAGTGAACAGGATGTTTATTCTCTTCCGGCAATTGAACGTTATATTGAAAAATCAATACCTTCAAATGTTGCTAGTCCTGATATGATGGCAGAAGATAAAAGTGCAGGTACTTATATCCGCACTGATACTTATCATGAAGATTATAATGATAAGTCTGATTTTGGAAAAAAACGTCAGAGTGAATATAAGAATAAAAAATCTTCTTACTCAGGTGGTAAAAAAGCAACTCGCGGACAGGGAAGATATTCAAAGAAAAATGAAGATAAGGCTCGTGAATACCGCCGTGACAGACGCGTATATAATAACAGAGATGAAGTCGCTCTTGAAACAATGTCTACAGAAGAAAGAATGAAGTTTTATAAAGAAAAATATGGTAAATCTTCTTTTGCAGATAGTTCTTCAAAGAAAAATTATTCTAAAACAAAGGGTGAAAAGTATTCTTCTAAGAACACAAAAGTTTCTTCCAAAAATAAAAAGTCTTTTGGAAAAAATAAGAATTATAATAATTTACAATCTTCAAATAAAAATAATGTAAAAAAAGTAACTGAGAAAAAAATTGGACTCTTTGCAAAAATTAAAAATTTATTCAGCAGAAAGGGGAAGTAAAAATTGATTACTGTTTCAGACGTTAGTTTAAGTTTTAGTGAAAAGCCGCTCTTTAAAGATGTTAACCTTAAGTTTATGAAGGGTAACTGTTATGGAATTATTGGTGCAAATGGTGCTGGTAAATCTACATT
>CAZALL010000318.1:0-1038 GCA_964485955.1 uncultured Treponema sp.
TATCATGGCTTGATTTTATTGCAAACAGTCGGGATGAAATTGCATTTAGAAGAATTGTAAACAAGCCTCCGCGTGGAATTGGAGAAACAAGTCAGGATAAAATTATTGCAGCAAGTCCTCAAGGGTCTTCTATTCTTGAAGGTTTAAAATATGTAAAACTTAGTAAAAAAGCAGCTGAGGGAGCGGAAAATTTTTCTAAAATAAATGAAAGCTTACTTTTACTTCTTCCGTCTGGAGTTGATGAAGAAAATAATTTTTCAGCCTTAAGTCAGATGGCGTTAAATAATGAAGTTAAAATTAAAAATGCTGATAAAAAAAATACACTTGCTTATTTTATTGAAGAGATTATAAATAAAACAGGTCTTGTAGAATTTCACAGGGCACAGGATGAAGTTTCTGGTACTCAAAAAGTTTCAAACCTTGAAGAACTTGTAAACAGTGCAGTTTTGTATCCATGCACAAAAAAAGGTCTTTTGGATTTTTTAGATCATATACAATTAGACAGGACTTTGGAAAGTGAAAGTGAAGCTTTAGAAAATACTGATAAGGTAACGCTTATTACTTTGCATAATACAAAGGGTCTTGAGTTTTCACGGGTTATTATTACAGGTCTTGAGTATGGAGTTTTTCCTCGAGAAGATAAAAGTGGTGAAGAACTTGAAGAAGAACGCCGTCTTTTTTATGTTGGAATTACTCGTGCCAAAGATCAGTTGTATTTTACTTCATGTGGTTTAAGAAGACTTTATGGTCAGACAAAATTTATGATGCCAAGTATTTTTCTTGAAGAATTAGATTCAAAAAATATCCGCATACTTGGAAATGTTCCTGCTGGTTTTTCAAAAAATATTGAATCTTTATCAGGTCAAAGACAGTGTTCAGATCCTCTTAGAAAAAAATATAAAAAAGGTGTGGCAGTTTATCATGATGACTACGGACACGGATATATAATAAGTGCTTATACAACTCAAGAAGGTGAGTATGCCGTTAAAGTAAGTTTTGAAACAGGCGGTATAAAAACTTTTCTTCCAGAATATCAGT
>CAZALL010000319.1:0-1037 GCA_964485955.1 uncultured Treponema sp.
GGTCCACATACCGCACAGGATTATTCCCGGCGTAGTGGTACAAACTGCTGTTGATGGGAGGAACATACTTTTTCTCAAAAAAAACTTCTATTAAAAATACTCCGTTGGAATAAAAACTTAACTCATCCATATATTTATTTTCAATATCGCCTATGATTTTCTTAATAACTTATAATAAAAGTATTTCCTATAAAAAAAATTACCTGGTTTACTTAAAAATGACACATCATAATCTTTATTAAAGGACATCCTTTTTTCTAAAAATTTTTTATCAAAGTATTCTTTTATTTTTTTTATTTCTGTAACTTCACAAAAACTGTTTTTTGATAAACATATTTTTAGTTTCATGAAATTAGCATCTGTAAAAACAATAAAATCTATAATTTGTTTTACTGCAGATTCATAACAGGAAAAACAGCCCTGCAAAGAAAATCCCTGTATATAACCTTGATCTTCAAACATATTAATTTCTAATAATGATGTAATTTTTTTACTATTTCTTATGAATTTTTCCGTTTCTTTTATATTTTTACTTTTAGAACCTGAATATGTCAAATTATCTGAAGAAGTTGAAAAAAAAGCATTTTGTTCAACAACATTTATATAAAAACTTTCTATTCCCATAATTCTACTCTATTATTTTTACTGGAACTTCTTTTAAATTCATTTGCTTTGCTGCTTGCCATCTATGATGACCATCTTGTATCTGAAATTTTCCATTTTCCAATCTTTTCACAATAATTGGATTAGTTATATTTCCATTTTTCTGTATATCTTTTCTTGCACCTTGTAAAGCATCTCGATTATAGTTTCCGCCAGCATAGTCAAATTCATCTTTTGGATTTTTTACTAGATTATTTATATCCATCATGGAAGGTTTTAGAGCATTTTTAAATTGTCCCACACCGCTAACAGTCTGTACAGCACCTGCAATAGTTTCAAAGGTGTTGTCATTTTTTACACCGTCTTGAACTGAAATTACTCCGCCTGCAACATTTGCAACAGCACCTGTAATTCTTGCGGCTTTTATGGCAGCT
>CAZALL010000320.1:0-1036 GCA_964485955.1 uncultured Treponema sp.
ACAGGTAATTATTCTTTTTGTAAAGGTGATTTATACGGACAGGAAGATAGTGTCGGTAGAAGAGGAGCAATGTGCCTTTTCCTTTATTATCTTTTTGACAAGGCAGGAGGAATGAACTGGGATGAAGAAGGTAATATTGTTGATACAGGCGGTGTTTTGTTTTTAAGAAAAATTATAAACAGTGAAGATTATGGATGGAATTCGATTGGTCAATATTTTAATAAGCATACAGATCTTCTTTTTAAGGATTTTTGTTTTGAAGTATTAAATTTTCCCTTAAAAGAAGTATTTGATTTTACAATCATAGATCCTCTTACTGGAGAAAATCTTTTTGCATGTGATGAAATATCTTTGATTACCGACTTTGATAACAGACAAATCTTAGAGTACAGTTTTTTTAAGGTTGAGGCAGTGAAAAGTAAAAGTTATCAAATATTAACAGATGATATTGAAGGAAATATTTATCTACTTTATTGATTAACGACGCTGAACGTAGGTTGTTTTTGGAAGCAGTGTAATAACAACGCGTCTGTTTTGAGCTCTTCCTTCTTCTGTTGAGTTATCAGCAAGAGGTTGTGTCCCGCCGTATCCTTTGTAGGTAAATAAAGCTCTGTCCAATCCTTCTTCGACAAGTGCATTTATAATTGACTGGGCACGTTCTATACTGAGAATCATCTGACCGTTTGGTTTATTTACATCAGCTGTGTGTCCTTCAACAAGAATTGTATATTTGTCAGAAGAAACATATTTTTTAAGTGATTGTGCAATGTTTTGTACACGAGGTCTTTCAGAAGGGAGAAGTTCTGCGGAATCTGCAATAAATTTAAGATTATTCATTTCAAGTCTTAAAACAGTGTCATCTGGAATTACTACATTGTCAGGTACACGGTTAATTATTTCTCTCTTAATCTGTTGAATTGTAAGGTAGTATTTTTTATTTTTTTCAGGTACACCAACAGCATGTTCCAGTTCTTCCTTATTTAACAAAATAACAACTTTTCCCTGTTCAAGAAGTTTTCTGTTTGCTTCAACACAG
>CAZALL010000321.1:0-1031 GCA_964485955.1 uncultured Treponema sp.
CAACGACAATCATTACATTTTCTATCACGGTTGCAGGCTTCATTATTGGAATAATAACATCAGTTGCAAGACAGAACGCTATAATTTGGACATTGTAAAAATAAGTACATTATGGTATTTTCTTTCTATTAAAATTTATTTATTGAGGTAATTATGTTTATTACATGTTTGGATTTAGAAGGTGTACTTGTTCCAGAAATATGGATTGCGTTTGCACAGGCAAGTGGTATTCCGGAATTAAAAAAAACTACAAGAGATGAACCGGACTACGACAAGCTTATGAAATGGAGACTTGAGATTCTTAAAGAACATGGACTTGGATTAAAAGAGATTCAAGAAACTATTGCAAAAATAGATCCTATGCCGGGAGCAAAAGAATTTCTTGATGAACTGAGAAGTTTCTGTCAGGTAATAATCATAAGTGATACATTCAGTCAATTTGCATCACCTTTAATGAAGAAATTAGGATGGCCTACAATTTTCTGTAATGAACTCATAGTAGCTCCAAATGGTGAAATTACAGATTTTAAAATGAGATGCCAGCAGTCAAAACTTACAACTGTAAAAGCACTTCAATCAATAGGTTACGAAACAGTTGCTTCAGGAGACAGTTACAATGATCTTGCAATGATAAAAGCAAGCAAAGCAGGATTTTTATTTAAAAGTACAGATAAAATTAAAGCAGACAATCCTGAACTTGAAGCATTTGAAAACTACAATGATCTTATGGCCGCAATAAAAAAAGTTGTACTTAACAAATAAATGAATTATCTTCCCCAGGAAAAAGCAAAAGAACACTGTCTTAAGTTAATGGAACTTTTGGATATAAAAAAAAACATTGACTTTGAGACAGAAAGTCCTTCAAGTTTTTTTTCAACAGAACATCTCTTTAATGAAAAAGGACAAATGTTTGGCATCTTAGTATGCCAGAACAATAAAGGGGAAGAAGTCATTCTAAAAGCTTTCAGCGGTCAATACAAAAGTCAATGGACTATTAAAGGCTGGGTTCCACCTCTTCTTGATGAAGAAAA
>CAZALL010000322.1:0-1027 GCA_964485955.1 uncultured Treponema sp.
TCCCATGAAGAATCAAATGTAGCAACACCAGAAGCATCAGCTACAGCAGCAGGGTGAGCATTAATTGCTTCTTCAGTTACAGTTTCATCTTTATTATTCCATGCAACAATCGGCCATTTCTGAGGCCAATCAGAACCCCACATAGATCCGTTAATCCAAGCTGAATCACCTTCAGTAAGACCTGTTACTACAAATTTAAGAGTTACACTTGCAATCTCATAAATCTTTACAGAAACAACTTTTTCTGGTGTTGTTGTAATTTCTACACGGTATGGAGATCCAACAGTTAAATTTTCAACTTTGAAGTTACCTTCTTCACCATCAAGATCTGTAGCTTCTTCTGCACCAGCGGTGATTGTTATACCGCTACCAAGCTGTTTGTTTTTCCAGTTAATGTCATTAATTCCAAGCTCACCAGAGGCTGCAGTTGCAGTGATGTCTTTTGTATATGTTACTACACCTGTCTGAGAATCAGTTTTTGCACCATAAATTAAATTCTCTGTAGAAAAGTCCCATGCAGTAGAGCCTTCTTTAATTCCAAATACGCTACCACAAAGGTACATTCCATCAAAATAGTAAGGAACTATAGCAGTTGCTCCACCTATTTTTTCAAGTTTTGCTTTTGCATCAGCACCTTCAATTGTAAGTGTGATTTTATAAGTAGCATTTTCTTCAAGACCGTCTGATTTGCAGTTTTTTCCACCACCAGTTTTATTGTCATAAATAAGAGCTACTTCTGTTCCGTCTGCAGGAACATCAAGATCTGTACCTTCGCCACCAAAAGCACCACTATTCCAGTTTCCAGCTTCTGCTATAGCTTTCCAGCTAATACTTGTACCTGTTGCTTTAAACTCATATGTATATGTACCAGTTGAGGCATCTGCACTTGTCCAAGTAGTAGTATTATCCCAACCGTTCATTACACCTGGAATACCACCCTTACTAAAATCAAGTGTTTCAAGGTCATGCAAATCCCCTGAACATCCGATTAAACCAAATGCAAGGACACCTGCGGCTAAAAATGAAA
>CAZALL010000323.1:0-1022 GCA_964485955.1 uncultured Treponema sp.
TTGGGCTACTGTTACAACTAATTACCTTCAGCTTAAAACAATTGTAATTCAGCGTTTTCATCATAAAAATATTGAAGACTGGAAAGGTTTTGTTGAATCATGTTATAAACTTCCTTACTTTAGGGAACTTTGCGGTTTTTCTGGAAGTGAATGGAATCTTGAAAACTGGTAAAATATAGGAATAAAAATTAACATGACAAAATTTATTTCATGGAACATAGATTCCCTTAATGCAGCTTTAACTTCAACTTCAGATCGTGCTCTTTTATCGCAGAATGTACTTAAAAAAATTGCAGAAGAAAATGCAGATGTAATTGCAATTCAGGAAACAAAGTTACCTTCTTCAGGACCGTCTCAAAAACATTTTGAGGAACTTGAAAAATATTTTCCAGCTTACAAAATTGAATGGACAAGTTCAGTTGAACCTGCAAGAAAAAGTTATGCGGGTACAATGATTTTATATAAAAATAATCTTGAAGCAAAAAAAATTGTTCCTGTTTTAGGTGCTCCAGATACAATGGATAGTGAAGGACGACTTTTGGTTCTTGAGTTTGAAAATTATTTTTTTGTAAATGTATATACACCAAATTCCGGTGATGGTTTAAAACGCCTTAGCCAGAGACAAGTCTGGGATAAACTGTATGCTTCTTATCTTTGCGAACTTGATAAGAAAAAAAATGTAATTGCCTGCGGTGACTTTAATGTTGCTCACAAAGAAATAGATCTTGCAAATCCTTCTTCAAATCATATGTCTGCCGGTTTTACGGATCAGGAAAGGGAGGGCTTTTCTGCCTTACTTGAAAAAGGTTTTGTAGATTCATTTCGTTTTTTGCATGGCGATATAAAAAATGTTTATTCATGGTGGGGACAGAGAATTAAAACTTCCAAAATAAATAATTCAGGCTGGCGTATAGATTATTTTTTAGTCAGCGAGCGGATTAAAGACTGCATTAAAAAGTCAGAAATGATGGACTCAGGATCGCGTCAGGATCATACTCCGATTTTACTAGAAATGGATTTTT